>JBBABK010000001.1:0-6216 GCA_041657685.1 Phycisphaerae bacterium
GGACGGGTCGGTAAGCGCGCGTTTTTCTTCGCTCGCCAACCAAAGATTCATCGGCTCGAGTTCCGCTTTCGATTCCATCGTCACTATGATTTCCGCCATCGCCGCTCGAAAATGCCCCGTCATCATCACAGGCGAAACTGGCGTCGGCAAGGAAATGGTCGCTCGCCAAATCCACATCGCAAGCGAACGAGCCGCAAAAGTTTTCGTCCCCGTCGATTGCACAACGCTCACAGGCCAATTATTCGAAAGCCAATTGTTCGGCCACGCCAAAGGCGCATTCACCGGCGCCGTGGACCACACGCTCGGCTTCTTCCGTGCCGCCGACGGCGGAACAATATTCCTCGACGAAATAAGCGAAATCCCGCTCGAGCTCCAGGCCAAACTGCTTCGCGTCCTACAGGAAAACACCGTAACGCCTCTCGGCTCGACCAAATCATATCCAATCGACATCCGCGTCGTCTGCGCGACCAACCGCGACTTAAAGCAAATGGTAAATGAAAAAACATTCCGTCCCGATTTGTACTACCGCCTCAACGTCGTGACGCTGGAAGTCCCGCCGCTTCGCGAACGCAAGGAAGACATACTGCTGCTGGCCGAATATTTCCTCGAAAACCAGTCGCAATTCTATAACGAGCCTCGCAAAAAACTCTCCGATTCAGCCGTCGAGCTGCTGATGAAATATCACTGGCCCGGCAACGTCCGCGAACTGGCCAATGCTATGGAACGCGCGTATGTATTGACGATGGGCGAGCAAATCAAGCCGGCCTCGCTGCCGCTGGAATTAATCATCGCCGATTCTTCGCAGTACCCCAAACACGAACTGCCGACGCTCGACGATGTGAAACGCAATATCGTGATTCGCACTTTGGAATACACCAGCGGCCGAAAAATCGCCGCCGCCAAAATCCTCGGCATCGAACGCCGAAGTTTGAACCGCCTGATTGAAAAATTGGACGTGCCGTTGGAAAACATCCGCGACGAAGCGGATGTATAATCGCGCACCCGGCTTTATACCTCGATTAGTCTCTATGGTTTCACGAGTGCTTGTATAATATCCGTCTCAATCGTTTTGTTACTTGCTCTGGTTTTCGTAAACGACACTGCCAAATTGTGATAACACGCCATCCTGCTTTTCGAAGAAAATAGTTTTTCCGTGCATCGCGTCTTCTGTTGTCGACCGCTTTTTTTGTCCAAAATTTATTATTTGTTTTAGGCCTTCTTGCTAATTTACAATTAAGATGTGCATGCCAAAAACAACCATGTACGAATATCACGGTTTTTGCGGAAGGTATGGCAAAATCGGGACTACCCGGCAACTTCTTTACATTTCTTTGATATCGAATCTTTAAATCTTCGAGAATCGATTTAACTTTTTCCTCCGGTTCTGTTCGGCTTTGTCGCACGCAAGACATTAATTGACTACGCTTGGCTTTATCATAAATATCAGCCATCACTTTCAGTTATCCTCAGACAGTAATGTTTTTATTCTTCCTTTTATATTCTCATAAACTGTGGTTAATTTTCGTTTTGCTTCATCTGTCAAAAGGGCTGTATGGGCGACAGCGTCTCTCATTGGCTTATATTCTCTTGCCTCCCTTGCTAAACTAGCATATTTCGCAGGATCTTTCTTGTCCTTCAAGTTTGCAAGATATGCCATAGACAAGTAATTCAAATCAGTTTTTTCCCTTCTAATATCTATGCTTATATTTCCCGCTCCTTTACTGCGAATCTCCTCTTCTATCCACTTTCTCGCCTCTTTTTGCGCTTCGGTTGTTAAAGGAATATTTCTTTCCCCAATATACTCTCTTATTAAATTTTCAGAAATAAAACATTCAGCATATGATTCAAAATTAAATCTGGCGTCATCGCTTAAGTCATTAACCCAATTCTCAACTTTCTTCCTATTTTCCGACTCTTTAGGAAGGGCATATTCTTCAGTAACTGCGTTATATAGCTCTCCAGCCTTTCTTTCCTTCTTAGAAATGCGTGCATTTTCTGGATCGCCATCGTATTTATGTTTTACTCTCCATCTATCCCAATCATCGAGAATTTTGTTTAGAACATCACTTTTTAAAGTATCTAAAAGTCCTTTATATTTTGGATCATCAGCAACAATGTTTTCGCGGCTACTTGTGAATCTATCTGCATCATCATCCAAATCATTAAAATGAATTTGGCCATACAAGTAACTTTCTACTACTCTGGCCGTAGGAATATGCTTTAAGATGTCCCTCTCCCTCAATCTTCCATTGACAAAAAGATCCACTCCAACTCTTTCATCTGTCGTAATTATTTTAAGATGTCTTGGTTTTTCAACAGAAGCAATAAATCCTTCAATATTTCCGTTTAGTGTAAGTTTTCCTTCTTCTTTTAGCTCGAAATTTTTTTGAAGGCTTTTAACATATGGATCATGAAGATTATTTATTTTCCACAGAAATTGTGTTTTTGAGGCAAGATCATTCAAGCATTCATGCGTGACTATTTCATCATCGATAAAGATGTTAAACTCTTTATCTAACAGAGAGAACCTGAAATAAAGAGCTATAGTTTTCTTTAAAAAATCCAAGCTGTGTTTTACACCATCTTTAGCATTTTCGAAATAAACAATAGTACCTTTGCGATGGCCCTTTGTGTATTTAATAAAAGTATCTGGGTTATATGTGCCTAATGTATAATCTTTTGGCGTCAGATCATCAGTTATGGCTTTATCCAATCCCGAATTATCAATGACTCCTCCAATATAATCCCCCCCGTACTTTTTGGTGATAACAACTATCTTATCTGCGCACGATAACAACGCCAATTTTCCTATCCCTTTCCTGCCAATATATGGGCGTTTTTTTAGGTGAGAAGTTTTTCCTTCTTTTCTTTTAGAATAACCAATTCTCAAAAATTTGTTTTGAAAATCGTCAGTTGTCATGCCTGTACCATCATCTTTTATGAAAAAGCTATTGTTTTCTCTATCAAGATAAATCCACACGTTTTCTGCATCCGCGTCCCATGCGTTAGAAATTGCCTCTCCGAGAACGGTTATAAAACTCCTGTATAGATTTCTCCCAAGATGGTTTAATACACTTAAGGAAATTTCAAATGTGAACGATTTGTCCTTTTTCATAATATTCACCTAGTCTATTTGAAGGACATCTTCCATTTCAATATCTATGATCACTCATTCTTAGTCACTTCCAAGTGTTTCAATATACTACTGCCAATTATGACTCCGAGCCTAACAGGAACTGCGTTTCCGATATGTATCCCTAATTGCCGTGTGGCGTATTCCGTTCTCGGTTTTATGAACTTGTACTTTTTGGGAAAAGTTTGCAATAGCGCTCCTTCTCTAAAAGACAATGCGCGATTTTGCTCTGGATGACCGAATCGACCTGTCCCATATACGTAAAATTGCGTAGTTATTGTGGGACCCGGTTCGTTCCATCTCATCCGCCCGTAAACAGCGCTATAACTTTCTCCGGTTTTTTTTCGGTGGCATGGACACCGTAATTCCTCTTTCCAATCTAACCATGTTCCGCCGGGTTTCGACTGTTTAATACGTTTCAGATTAGTAGCACTTAAAATAGCCGCTCGATGCATTTTGTCTTTTTTGGACTCTTCCCCTGCGCCGATCTTCTCGAGATCACCTATGATTTGCTTGACAGTGCGATATCTCTCCGGTGTATGCGTCTTTTTTATAAGTTCTATCGAACCGAGTTTGGAAGCTAACAATACTAATCGACTTCTTTTTTGTGGAATCCCGTAATCAGGACAATAAATTACTTTCCAATATACGTGATGCCCTTTCTTTTTGAGTCCGGAGACGAATCTCTTGAATATACCCTGATTCTTCAACTCACCGACATTCTCCATTGATACGATATCTGGGTTCACATCCGAAATTAAATTTCCGAATGCCTTGAGCAAATTCCATTTTTCGTCTTTTTTCCTGTTCTTTATTTTTTGAGTGTGTTTCGAAAAGCACTGGCAAGGTGCACAACCTACCAAAATTTTAACATCAGCTTTTCCGAAAAGCTTATTAACTTCTCTCGCCGTTATTTTTCTTATATCTGCGTTTACAAACTTTGCATAGTTATTGGTTTCATATGCATATCTGCAGGATTCATCCATGTCTATACCAGCAGCAACATGAATACCAGCTTTTCTAAGTCCATAGGTAAGCCCTCCGATTCCACAGAAAACATCGACCGTAACAACAGATAATCCCATTTTGTCTTCCTGACTTAAACATTCCTCCTATAAATATATCGGAGATACGCTCTATAGGACAGTAAAATCCGGTTCGTATGAATTCGTTTAAGCACGTACAATTTCGCATTAATTCGTGTCCATTCGTGGTTTCAGTTGTCTGCGTAACCTGCGCAATCAGCGTCTAAATAACTGTGTTAATCTGTGTCCATCTGTGGCAAAACCCAATCTGTGTAATCTGTGCTAAATAAGTTTTTCTTATAGTGACATTAGCATTTTCACACTTGACAAAAAACCCGCGTTTTTACACTAAAAACAAGGGTTGTAAAAAACGTTAAAAACACGCAAAAAACCGTAAAAAACCATTAAAAAGTGCTCAAAAACTGCAAAAAACCACCCAAAAACCAACCATTTTAATCCCCACCATTCCACTATGCTTTAAATTCATAAGTTCTTTCTAATTAAGAATTTAGAATTCAACATTACAAATTTGAAAAAGACCAGGTGTCCAGTGAAACAGCCCCAAAACCTCATTTTTGCGCCAATATCCACGCTTTTTACATTCCCGACTGTTTTCCCAAAAATTTCCTGCGCGCCGGTCCACATATTAGCTCAAAAATGAGGATTTGCATTTTTCGTTTCAAAGTTCAAAAGGCGATGATTTTCAAAAATTCTCAAAATTTTTTTATATTTCTAAAATTCCAATCCGTACAAATTACCAGCGAGTGAAATGTATTGTTCCGCTGTGATGCTTCTTAAATATTGTATTTAATCTCAATATGCTCGCAGTTTTGTTAATCACTTGACATTGGGCTGTTAGATTCGTAAATTCAGGAGTTCTATTTTGCTCCCCAAGGGGGCAAATGTAAGCAAGAACCGTATTTTTGGCTTTTTAAAAAGTTAGGAGAAATTAAGAATGGCGACAAAGGTGGCGATTAACGGCTTCGGACGTATCGGAAGGGCTGTTGCAAGGATTATCTTCCAGCGAAAAGGCGAGCTGGAGCTGGTTGCGATAAACGACCTGGCGGCTGCAAAAAGTCTGGCGCATCTGTTCAAGTACGATACCGTGATGGGGCCTTGGAAGGGAACAGTCGAAAGCAAAGAAGGCGCGATTGTTATCAACGGCAAAGAAGTTAAAGTGACGGCTGAGAAGAACCCGGCCAATCTGCCATGGAAGGCGATGGGCGTAAAATTAGTAGTCGAATCGACCGGCGTGTTCCGCGCGAAGAAAACAGCTGACAAGGGCGGCTATGACAGCCATCTCGACGCGGGTGCCAGCTATGTCGTGCTGACCGTGCCGGCCAAGGATGCTATCGACGCGACGGTTGTGCTGGGCGTCAACGGCGATACGATTACCAAAGACACCAGGTGCATCAGCAACGCAAGCTGCACGACGAACTGCCTTGCCCCGCTGGCAAAGGCTCTGAATGACGCGATTGGAATCGACCACGGGCTGATGACGACGGTGCACGGATATACGAACGACCAGAACGTGGCGGATATGATTCACAGTGATATGCGTCGCGCAAGAGCGGCGGCACAAAATATTATCCCGACGACGACCGGCGCTGCCAAGGCGGTAGGCAAGGTCATACCGGACCTCAACGGCAAGCTGGACGGATTCGCACTTCGCGTGCCGGTGGTAGACGGAAGCTGCGTCGACCTGGTGGCGATTATGAAAAAAGAGACCACAGTCGAGGAAATCAACGCGATAGTCAAAAAAGCTGCGAACGGCGCGCTGAAGGGTATTTTGGAATATTGCGATGAGCCAATCGTCAGCAGTGACATCATCGGCAACCCGGCGTCGAGCATTTTCGATTCGCTGTGCACGATGGTAAAAGGCAAGACGGTGAAAGTCGTAAGCTGGTACGATAACGAGTGGGGCTATTCGAATCGTACAGTTGATATTCTTGAAAAACTCGCGAAGATGTAATAGCGGAAATGGACGGCCCGTTCGTAATGAGCGGGCCGTTTTGATTTATAGCGGAAAAAACGAGGGAGTTTGTTAAATCGGGTAGT
>JBBABK010000001.1:6226-33447 GCA_041657685.1 Phycisphaerae bacterium
TACTTGTTCTGATTAAGCCGGACGCGCTGAAAAATTCGCTGACGGGATTTATTTTTTCACAGCTTTCGGAGTTCAATACCGGCGCGCGGTTCGCGGCGGCGAAGATTGTGAACGTCAGCAGATTTATGGCGGAGGAGCATTATCACGAGCACGAGGGCAAGGTGTTTTACGAGTCGCTGCTGGATTATATTACGGGCAGGATTCATTATTCGGAAGAAGAAAAATGGAAGCGGCGGGTAATCGCGATTGTGTATATGGGGCCTAAGGTGCTGTCGAAGCTGCGTTCGATAGCGGGGCCGACGAACCCGCATCGTGCGCGTGATGAACGGCCCGGGTGCGTTCGCGCGCTGGGAACGGTTGTGCCGATTATGGACGAAGCGGGCAAGACGATTGATAACCGGCTCGATAATCTGATTCACACGTCGGCGACGTACGCCGATGCGGAGCGGGAGATTAAGCTGTGGTTTTTGCCGCAGGATTTTCCGCCTTTGATGCGGATATACCCGACAGAGGTTTGTAACAGTCATTATTATTTCAAGGACGGGCGGGTGTATGATACGTACGAGGCGGGCAGTGTGTTTCTGCTGGCGCCGGGTGACATCGCATGGAAGAGCGATTTGGAAATTCTGCAGAGCTTTCTCGGCGGGCAGCAGGGAATCGGCAGACTGAACTCGGTTGTGGCCAAGTATCTTATCAACAGAGAAGCACAGGTTTAACAAATCAGTGTCAGGAAAATGGAGACTCCAGATGGCTAAGAAAACTGTTGCGGATATCGATGTAAAGGGCAAGAAGATTTTGATGCGGTGCGATTTCAACGTGCCGCTGGATGATAAGCAAAATATCACGAGCGACGACCGGATAGTCAAGGCGCTGCCGACGATAAAAGCGGTGCTGAGCGGCGGCGGAGCGCTGATTTTGATGAGCCATTTGGGCAGGCCCAAAGGCGAGCCGGACCCGAAATTCAGTCTGGAACCGGTGGCGAGACGGCTCAGCGAACGGCTCGGCAAAAATGTTATTTTCGCCAATGACTGCATCGGCGAAGACGTGAAGAAAAAAGTCGCGGCACTTGAAGCCGGCGACGTGATGCTGCTGGAGAACGTGCGATTCCATAAGGAAGAAACAATCAAAGACAAAGCGGCCAAGGAAGATGCGCAGCTTCGCGCGGCGAAAGATAATTTTGCGAAAGAGATTGCGGCGCTGGGTGACGTGTATGTGGATGACGCGTTCGGGACGGCTCATCGGGATAACGCGTCGATGTACACGGTGCCGATGATGATGGAAAGCAAGCCGAGGGTTATTGGGTTTTTGATTGAGAAGGAGTTGAAATTTCTCGGTGAGACGGTGAGCAACCCTGACAAACCTTTTGTGGCTATACTCGGCGGAGCGAAGGTGTCGGATAAAATCGGCGTGATTGAGAACCTGATGAACAAGGTCGATACGATTCTCATCGGCGGGGCGATGGCGTATACGTTCTTCAAGGCGCAGGGATTTAAAATCGGCAAGAGTTTATGCGAAGATGATTTTCTCGATAAGGCGACGGCGCTTTTGGAGCAGGCGAAAAAATTAGATTGCGAAATAGTGCTGCCGGAAGATTCGGTAGTCGCCAGGGAAATCAAACCCGGCGCCGAGCACAAGAACGTGCTGAAGGACATCGAGGACGACTGGCTGGGACTGGATATAGGGCCAAAGACGTGCAGGCTGTTCGCGGAGAAATTAGAAGGCGCAAAGACGATTGTGTGGAACGGGCCCATGGGCGTGTTCGAGACGCCCCCTTTCGATGAAGGGACAAAGGCAGTGGCACGGGCGGTCGCGGCTGCGACGGACGCGGGGGCGAGAAGCGTAGTCGGCGGCGGCGACAGCGCCAGCGCGCTGAATAAATTAGGGCTGGCGGATAGAATCAGTCATATCTCGACCGGCGGCGGCGCGAGCCTGGAATTTCTCGAAGGCAAGAAATTCGTGTGCATCGAAATTCTCGATGAAAAATAGTTGATAGTTAATAGTGAATAGTCGTTAGTGAGTAGTGAATAGCAGAGGGCCGGGCGAGCCGGCCCTTTTTTTGTTTTATAATGGAAATACGGCAGAGGGCGAGATAAAATTGGAAATTGAACAGGGATTCGAAAGCACAAATGTTTTCGAGCGGAACCCCCTAATAAATTAGGGGGCTAAATTAAACGGCAGAAGGTGACCCCCGCCTGTGCAGCGGGGGCTAAACCGAAATATGACGGGGTTGTTATGAGTGGATTGAGATTGCCGAAGGCTGGGACGGTCGAAGTTGTGCCGTCGATACTGAGCGCGGATTTTGCGAAGCTGGCCGATGAGCTTGCGCAAGTGAAAGCCGCCGGGGTGAAGATGGTGCATCTCGACGTGATGGACGGGCACTTCGTGCCGAACATTACGATTGGGCCGCCGGTAATTGCCAAGCTGCGTCAGCACAGCGATTTGGTTTTCGACAGTCACCTGATGATAACTGCCCCGGAACTTTATGCCGAGCAGTTCGTCGAGGCGGGCGTGAATAATATAACGTTTCATATCGAGGCGGCGAAGGAGCCGGAGAAATTAATTGAGAATTTGCACAAGTGGGGATGCACGGCCGGGGTGACGCTCAATCCGGATACGCCGGTCGAGGCGATAAGGAAAATTGCGCCGCTGTGCGATATGGTACTTGTTATGACGGTCGAGCCCGGTTTCGGTGCGCAGGAGTTTATGCCTGAGGCGGCGAAAAAGGTTATCGAGGTGCGAAAGATTGTGGGGCCTGATATTCGCGTGGAAGTTGACGGCGGGATTAATCCGGAGACTGTGCCGACGGTTATAAGATACGGGGCCGATACGCTGGTAGCGGGCAACGCGGTATTCGGCACGGGCGACCGTGCGGCGGCGATTGAGGCGATTCGCAAAGCAGCGGGGATTAGTTAATAGTCATTAGTCGTTAGTGAATAGTGAATGGACGGGGGAGTGGTTTTTTGGTAGAATCCTTACGATAGTGAATAGTCGTTAGTGAATAGTGAATAGTATAGTGAATAGCAGTATGGGTAAATCGAAGCAGAAGTGGGATGGGTTCAGTATTAAGCCTCGCAGGGAGATGCCCGAGGGGCTGTGGGTTCGCTGTCCTGGCTGTGAGCATACGATTTATAAAAGCTCGGTCGAGAAGAATATGAACGTCTGTCCGCAGTGCAATCATCATTTTCGGCTTAGCGCGGACCTGCGGATTCAATATCTGGTCGATGAGGGGACATTCGAGGAAGAACTGGGAGAGATGCGGAGCACCGACCCGCTTGATTTCAAATTTCGCGAAACTTCATATAAAGACCGGCTGGAAAACGAGGAACGAAAGAGCGGCTCTATTGAGGCGATAAAAATCGGCAAGGCGTTCATCAAGGGCCGAGGTGTGATATTGGCGGTGATGGACCCGAATTTCCTGATGGGGTCGATGGGAGCGGTGGTCGGCGAAAAATTCTGCGCCGCGGCTGAAAAGGCCGCACAGGAAAATCTGCCGTTGGTTGCGATTATATGTTCGGGCGGGGCGAGGATGCACGAGTCGGTGATTGCGGTGCAGCAAATGGCAAAGACCAGCGCGGCCGTGGCCAGACTCGATGAGGCGGGCGGGCTTTACATCGCGGTGCTGACGGACCCGACGACCGGCGGAGTGACGGCGAGCTTTGCGATGCTCGGCGATGTCACCATCGCGGAGCCGGGCGCGCTGATTGGTTTTACGGGCAGGCGGGTAATAGCCGAGACGATTAAAGTGGAGCTGCCGGAGGGATTTCAGACGGCCGAGTTTATGCTCGAACACGGATTTATAGATATGATTGTGGAGCGGAAGAATTTGCGAAGCGAGATAGCGCGGCTGATTGACTACACGAGCAAATGACGCTTGATGTCACCGGATATTAAAACACTAAGACACAAAAACACCAAGTAACCCCGTCACATCCCGATAAAAAACAATCGGGAATGATGACGGGGCTAAATATAGAGGGATTTCAAGTTTTAATCGAGAAGGGCGAATATTGTTTTGGCGATTATGGTGTTGTCGATGTAGGGGCCTCTTATGGGGTCGAGGTTCGATTCGGCGTTTTTGAAAAGCACTACACCCTGGCCTTTCGAATAAAACGGGACGAGCGAGTTCGTATGGTCGTGGCTGTTGAATTCCAATCCCGGCATTTTGCCCTGACCGAGGTTCGTAATTTCATTCCATTTTGGGCCGTCTGGTGTGTCGCCGGAGTTGGGGCCGGTGAGGTAGCCGCATTCGTGGTCTGCGGTGACAATCAGCAGCGTATCGCTCCACGAGCTTTTCGCATTGACCCAGTTCATCACGGCTTCGACGGCTTTATTAAAATCGATTTGCTCTTCGAGCATTCTGCCGGGCTGATTTTTATGGCTTGCCCAATCGACGGCGCCGCCTTCAATCATCAGGAAAAATCCGTCGGGGTCATCGTCGAGGATGTTCAGCGCGGCTTTTGACATTTCCGCGAGCGTGGGGACGGAATCGATTAGCGGGACTCCGTAAGGCTCGGCTAAAACATTTCCGGAGCGCCCCTGCTGGAGCGTCGGCGAAATTTGCGCTAAGCCGAGGACGCGTTTGGGCGTGTTGCCGTCGGCGAGAGCGATAAATTCATCGCGGGTTTGCACGAGCGTCCATGGGTCGGGCGTTCCGTCGGCATCGGCATCGGCATCGGCGCCGGCGGTACCGGCGACGATTAAATCCCATGTGGATTGGCCGCCGACGTAATTGAAATCGTTCGGCTCGGCTATGAGTTTGCCATCGGAGTTGTATAACGGATTGCACGCGCCCATTACGCAATCAACCGCGGATTCGAGCAGCATTTGTTTTGCGATTTGTTCGTAGCTGTTGCGAGACTTATTATGTGCGACGAAGCCTGCGGGGGTCGAGTGGCTGATTGGGACGGTGGTTACGACGCCTGTGGATTTGCCGAGCTGTTCGCAGCGTTCGGTTATATTTTTTACCGGGGCTTTGTTTGGGTCAACGCCGAGATAACCGTTTTTGGTTTTGATGCCGGTGCTCATCGCGGTGGCCGCTGCGGCCGAGTCGGTATATCCTTGTTTTACATAACCGAAGGACGCCCAGGCGAGTTGCGGCGAGTATGAGCCTTTTGCGGGGAAGGTTGACATCGCGATACCGAGTGTGAAATCGGTATAGGGCGGGCTGACGGGTTGGCCTGACTGATAAATCGAGGCGGCGGCAATGTGATTAAAGCCCGAGCCGTCGCCAATCATAATTATTATATTTTTGGGTGCATCGGCTGCGGCGGCTGATGTGATGAAGAAACCAGCGATGAGTAAGCAGGCGAATTGTTTTGTGTATTTATTCATAGTTGTCTCCTCAAAGTATTATACAGGTTTTATTGGTCTTATAACAGTTATTGTTGACTTAAATTGGTTGGCGGGTACACTTTAGGCGTTGATTGACTAATCCATTGTTGTGAGGCTGATATGAAATTAATTACGAGCTTGGCGGCGGGTATTATCCTTTGCATTATCTGCTGCGGGTGCGAAATCGAACAGGGGATAACCAAATTTAAACAACCGACCGCGAGTCTTAAAAACGTGCGACTCACACAGGCCGATGCCAACGACGTCAAGCTGGTGTTTGAGATTCAGGTCGATAATCCGTATTGCGTTTCATTGCCGCTGACGAACATCGATTACAGAATGACCGTCGGCAAAGCGATGCTGATTAGCGGCGGAGCCGAGGTCGATGCGAAGGTACTGCCGGGGCAAAGTATCGTAGTCGAACTGCCCGCCGATATATCACAGGACGAATTCATACAGACGTTTGGAAGTTTCAAACCCGGCGCGAAGATTGCGTACGAAGCCGACGTGGGCCTGTTGGTCGATACGCCTGTCATCGGCCCCGTCAGGATGCCGCTGGAAAAGACGGGAAGCATCGAATCACCCTCAAAAAAGTAAAAACTCTAATCTCTAAACTCTAAATCCTAAATAATATCTAATATCGAAATTCAAATGTTCAAAACCGTTTTGAGCGTTTTGAAGTTCGTGCTTTGAATTTGTTTAGGATTTAGGATTTCTTCGAGTTGGAGCATTTTGGATTTGGTGCGACTGCCGCCGGGTGCACTAAATTGGCCGATTGAGCCGTCGCTGCGGATGACCCTGTGGCAGGGGATAATCAACGGAAACGGATTGCGGGCTAAAACGCTGCCGACGGCACGAATCGCTTTTGGATTGCCCGCTTTTAAAGCTAATTGAGCGTAAGTAATGGTTTGGCGGGGCTTTATCTTTCGGCAGGCGGTTAAAACCGATGCTGAAAACGGCGTCAAACCGCTCAAATCCAGTTTGACATCCGCAAAATCGTCATCGCAAGTGCCTTGGTAATAAGCCTTTATGCGTTTTTGCAGCGTCGGCATATAGCGGGGAGCATACTCGGCTGGTCCGAAGGCGGTCGAAAAAAGCCGTTTTAACCGGCCGCAATCGGCTATCGGCAGATGGGCAGCGATGAGTCGGTTATCAGTGCCGACAAGGCCGAACCAGCCCCAGGCGGTTTTGAAAACGGTGAATCGCAGGTTCATCACGATATTTTAACGCGGAGCAGCCTGAAATGTAGTGATTTTGTTGACTATGGACGAAAAAACTGGTAAAAACTACAGTTTTATCATAATCAGAGAAACGGACCGAAAAATGACTATCCAGCGGCACAGGCAGCGAATTGACGCGATTGACAATGAGCTTGTCGGACTGCTCAACGAACGCGCGCAGGTGGTTATCGAAATCGGCAAGCTCAAGAACAAGAGCGGCACCGCGATTTATGCGCCCGACCGCGAGAAGGAAGTGTTCGAGAAGATAAAAGCCGTCAATCAGGGGCCGCTGCCTGATAAAACACTGCTTGCGATTTGGCGGGAACTGATGAGCGGTTCGTTCGCACTGGAAAGGCCTTTGCGAATCGGGTATCTCGGCCCGCAGGGGAGTTTCAGTCACAACGCGGCTATGCTGAAATTCGGACAGAGCGTCGAGTACGAATCGCTGACGGATATACGAAGCATTTTCGACGAGGTGAGCAAGGGACATTGCGATTTGGGACTGGTTCCGATTGAGAACACGACCGGCGGCGGCGTCATCGAGACGCTGGATGCGTTCGTGGATACGGACGTGAAAATATGCGCGGAAGTTTTTATGTCGATACATCATAATCTTATGGCCAATTGCGAGCTTGAGGCGATTGATAGGATTTATTCCAAGCCGGAAGTCTTCGCGCAGTGCCGTAACTGGCTAAGCGCTACGTTCAAGGAGGCCAAGACAATTGCGGTGGCATCGACGGCCAAGGCGGCGCAACTGGCATCGCAGGAGCAGAATGCCGCGGCTATTGGTTCAGCCATCGCGGCTGAGCTTTACGGATTGAAAGTCATTTGTGAAAATATCGAGGATATTACAAATAACATCACGCGATTTTTCGCGATTAGCAAGGAAGACGCAAGGCCGACCGGTGAAGACAAGACGGCGATACTTTTCAGCACGGCCCATAAGGCGGGCGCGCTGGCTGACGTGCTGGACGTGTTCAAGCAGCACGAAATAAATCTTACGAATATCGAATCGAGGCCGAGCAGGAAGCGTGAATGGGAATATTATTTCTTTATGGATTTTCTCGGCCATCGGACGGATATGAACGTGATAAGGGGGCTGGAAGCTGCACGCGAGCATTGTTTGCAGCTTTCGATACTGGGCAGCTTCCCGCGCGCGAAGGAAACGCTGTAGCATTGGTGAGTGGTTAATTAGTTAATTGGTGAGCGATATTATGTCAATTAACCAATTAACCAATTAACAAATTAACAAGATAGGAGTAAGTAATGAGAAAGCCGTTTATAGCTGGCAACTGGAAGATGAATACCGATATTCACAGCGGGCCGGATTTGGTCAGGGCGATTGCCAAGGGTTTTGCCGAGCTTGATAGAAGCAAAGTCGACGTGGCGGTGATACCGCCGTTCGTGTATCTGACTCAGGTGGTTAACGCGGCCAGAAGTTCGGGCATATCAGTCGGCGCACAGGATTTGTACTTCGAGCAGAAAGGCGCGTTTACGGGTGAAATCAGTGCGAATATGATTAAGGACGTCGGATGCAATTACTGCCTGTGCGGACATTCGGAACGCAGGCACGTAATCGGCGAGACGGACGAACTGATAAATAAGAAGGTGCACGCTGTGATTAAAGGCGGACTTCTGCCGATACTATGTGTAGGCGAATTGCTCGAAGAGCGCGAAGCCGACAAGACGAAGGAAGTCGTCGAACGGCAGACGCGTCAGGGACTCAAGGGCCTAAGCGCGGAAAAAGTCGAGGCGGTGACACTGGCGTATGAGCCGGTCTGGGCGATTGGAACAGGCAAGACCGCGACGGCTGCGCAGGCGCAGGAAGTACATAAAATGATTCGGGAACTGATAGCCGATATGTACGATGAGTCGCTGGCACAGAGCATTCGCATCCAGTACGGCGGGTCGGCCAAGCCGGACAACGCCGCGGAACTGCTGGGCAACGAGGACGTAGACGGACTGCTGGTCGGCGGAGCGAGTCTCAAGGCCGATGATTTCCTCGGTATTATCAAGGCGGCAGTATAATTTAAAATCGAATTGAAAAATAAAACATAATTAACAGACAAAGGAACGGTTATGGGTTTATTGCTTTGTGAAGTGTCGTTTGTGATGCACGTGGTCTCGGTATTGTGGCTGCTCTCGGCGCTGCTGCTGATACTTGTCGTCCTGATTCAGAAAGGCAAGGGCGGCGGATTGAGCGGGGCGTTCGGCGGCGGTATGGCCAGCGGGATACTCGGCACAAAGACGGGCGACTTTTTGACGTGGGTCACGATAGGCCTGGCCGGTGCGTTCATATTGCTGACGGTGGTAATGGCGAAATTTTACCGGCCATCGCTTTACGGGCCTGTGGGTGAGCCGCCGATGCAGAGCCAGCCGCTCGAACAGCCGCAGGTGCCGCAGGGTTTGCCGGAATCGGATGCAACGACGATGCCGCAGCCCGGGCCGGTGGATTTGGGTGCAATGGGTGAGAATGAAGAGATGCCGATGCCGCCCGCTGAGCCGAACCAATAGCTTTAAAGCGGGTACAGGCAAGAAATCCTTTTTTGGGATTATAAAATGATTAACAGTATGACCGGTTACGGCGATGCGGAAGGACAGCTTGACGGTGTGACGTATATTGTCGAGATTAAGGGCGTCAACAACCGGTATTTTAAGCCGAGGATTAAACTGCCGGAGACGGTCGCTTTTCTGGAAGAAGAGATTTACGAGCTTCTGCGAAAATGCATCGTTCGCGGCTCGGTCGATTGTATACTTCGACTGAAAAACGTCTCGGCTGATATGCTCTTTGAAATCAATACAAACGCCCTGACCGTTTATCTCAATAAGTTAAAAGAAGTATCGGCGGCGACCGGAGTGGAAGGCCCGATGGACGTCGGCGGACTGCTTAACCTGCCGGGGATACTTGAGCCGATGTCACCGGACGAGAAAAAGGCGGTTCGGGTAAAAGATTTCGTACTCGACCTGACGCGCAAAGCAGTAGAGAAATTCCGGCAGATGCGGCGCACCGAAGGAGCGGAACTGGAAGCGGACCTGCTGAAAAACTGCGACGAGATAAAAAATCATCTCGAGAAAATATGCGCGAAAAAAGACGAGGTGCTTCAGCAGTATCACGAAAGACTGCGAGGCAGAGTTGATGAGTTGATGGCGGGGGTGAATATCAAACTCGACCCGGAGACGCTTTCGCGGGAAATCGCAATGTTCGCGGAGCGCAGCGACATATCGGAAGAAGTAACAAGGCTCGCATCGCACTTAAAGCAGTTTGCGGACAACTGCAAAATGGACGGGCAGGCGGGTAGAAGGCTGGATTTCCTCGGACAGGAGATGCTGCGGGAGGCCAATACCATCGCGAGCAAGGCGTCGGATGCCGAGATTTCGCATTGCGTTGTGGATATAAAGTGCTGCATCGACAGGCTCAAGGAGCAGGTGCAGAACGTGGAATAATTATGGGTGATGAGAAAAACGGAAAACTGATGATTATCAGCGGGCCGAGCGGCGTGGGCAAAAGCACGATTTGCAAACGGCTCGTTGATGAATATGAGAATGTCTCACTGAGCGTTTCATTGACGACCAGGCCGAAATCGGAATCGGAAGTCAACGGACAGGATTATTATTTTGTAACTCGCGAGGAGTTCGAGAAAAAAATAAACGCCGGCGAGCTGCTGGAATACGCCGAGGTGTTCGGCAATTTTTACGGGACGCCGAAGGACAAGGTCGAGCAGGATTTATCGCAGGGCAAAACGGTGATTCTGGAGATTGACGTGCAGGGCGCGCGGAAGGTCAAGACACGGCATCCGGAAGTGCTGATGGTTTTCATACTGCCGCCGACGCAAAAGGAGCTTGCGGCGAGGATGAACGACAGGGGCAGGGACGACGAGCAGACTTCGAGGATAAGGTTGTCGCAGGCGGATGACGAAATAGCGTCGGCGTGGCGGTATTATAATAATATGGTTATTAACGAGGACCTCGACCTGGCGGTCGGTGAGGTCGCAAATATAGCGGGACTAAGTAAAAAGGAAAATTAAAGAATGATTGAAGCACTAAAGAGCACGGAAATAGTCAATAAGGTCGGCGGCAGGTTCAAACTTACCGCGCTGGTTCAGAGAAGGCTTCAGGAGTTGCTCAGCGGCAGCAGGCCTTTAATCGAGAACACCGAGAATATGACGCAGATGGAAATCGTGGTGCAGGAAATCCTGCAGGACAAAATCACCATCGACGACCAGAGCGGCCTGATAGAAAATCAACCGACCCACTAATGAGCGAACCAGACCGTCAATTCGAAGGCGTTAACGTGCTGCTGGGCGTCAGCGGCGGGGTGGCCGCCTATAAGGCGGTTGACCTTGCGAGCAGGCTGACGGCTATTGGTGCGTCCGTTAAAACGATTATGACGCAAAACGCCTGCGAGCTTGTCAGGCCCAGGAGCTTCGAAGCGGTTACGAGGTCGGAGGTTTTTACGAATATATGGTCGCTGCCTCAGGAATATAAAATCGGGCATATCAGCCTTGTCGAATGGGCGAATGTAATCGTCATTGCACCTGCGACCGCGAATATTATCGGTAAAATCGCCAACGGCATCTGCGACGATTTACTAAGTACGATGATGTGCGCCGCTCATAAAAAGGCGGTGCTTATCGCACCGGCGATGAACAACAATATGTGGGACAATCCGGCGGTGCAGCGAAATGTAAAAACTATTCGCGAAATGAAATACGAAATGGTCGGCCCTGAAGAAGGAAGGCTCGCCTGCGGAACGAAGGCAGTCGGCAGGATGTCGGAGCCGCAGGATATCATCCGCAAAATCGCCGAGATGATTTAATGCCGCGCGGGTAACGAGGCAATCAAGTGAGCAAATCGAAAAAGAAACATTTCCTTATCACAGCTGGCGGAACACGGGAATATATCGACCCGGTGCGTTTTATATCAAACGCCAGCAGCGGCAGGATGGGCTATGCGCTTGCCGATGCGGCTAAGGCGGCGGGACATAAAGTGACGCTGATTAGCGCATCGGATTTGCAGCCTGGGGTCGGGATTGATTTTGTCGCGGTCGAATCGGCGGCAGATATGTTCGAAGCGGTGACGAAATTTTTTGCGAAATGTGACTGCCTGATAATGGCGGCGGCAGTGTCGGATTATGCGCCTGTGGGGGCAGGCAAGGTAAAAATCAAAAAAGGCAAAACGCAGCTTCTTTTAAAGCTAAAACCCACCATTGATATTTTGAAATGGGCGGGCAAACATAAAAAAGCCGGGCAGTTCGTCGTCGGTTTTGCGCTTGAAGATAAAGAATTGCGAAAAAACGCGGAGAAGAAATTAACCGGCAAGAATCTCGATATGATTATCGCCAATGAGCCTGATTCGATATCGGCCGAGCGAACCACGGTACATATCAAGACGCCGAACAGCAAATGGCTCAAGATTCCATCAGCCTCGAAAACAGATATAGCCCGTCAAATTATCAGGCGAATATAAATCATTCGTTTAAACAAACGGTTTTTTATTCCTGCCGAACCGGTTTAAAGAATCTGCGCAAAAGAAAAGCGGCCTTGCACCACCCCTTTACAAGGCCGCTCGAATTACTAAGAACTGGCTTTCTTTTCGTTGTACTCGTTTACCAGGAACGCATCTTTTGAACCCCAGGAACCTTGATCATCATCACCAAGTGTATCAAGGGATGGTTTGTCAGCATCGGTCGTCTGGCCGAACTGCTTAAATTTCGGGGCATCAGCAGCTGATGCAGCATCGTAATTTGAAGTCCATCTCTGGTAAATGTTATCGCCTTCGATACCGCAATTGGGGCTCGTTTCAAAACTGACATGACCGTCGACGTAAAGCACGTTCTGGCCTTCACGAGCGTGCGTTGACGCGTTGCGAACGTTGGACGGGTCATAGAAGCTGTTTCTGACCCATGCGGGTTCCGTATCGTCCGCAGGAATTTTTGTGCCGTTCTTGTTAACATAAACACCGACAGCGTTTCTGTCCAAATAGGGATTACGGTCAGCCGCTACGGGACTTGCAGGACTGCTCGAGTTTGACAAAGCGCGACTGATACCACTTTCCTGATTTGTAGTATTATTTTTATGATTAAAAGGCATATGATATGAATAGCTGCAATATTCGCCGGGCATCTTTGGAAATCCCATGGTAGCATCAGTTCCTCCACCAAAATCCCAGGCGTCGGCTAAATTATCTATAGTTGTTTTTTCTGAATCGGACAGTTCAAACACATCGGTGCCCGAATCGGTATTGCAGACAAATTGTTTTGGCGTGCTGTCGGCATATTTAATCAGGAGGAACCAAGTTGAAGTAATAGTTGCGTCGGCGCCTTCATCTGTGCCAAACGCCAGCTCTTCAGATGTTGTGGATGCACTAGTCGACTTAGCCTGCCAATCAGTTATTATCCCTGTGCCGCCCCAATAACTTTTTTTCCCGCCCGAACGCGGGAAATCTCCGTCATTGTCCGGGATGTAGACAAGCATTGCTTTGCCCAGACCTGACAGATTTGCGCCGCACATAATACGCGCGGCGAGGCGTCTGACCTGCGCCAGAGCGGGCATCAAAATGCCCATCAGCAGAGCAATGATTGCGATAACAACCAAAAGCTCGACCAACGTAAAACCTTGTTTTTGTTTTTGTCGTTTCATCTTCAATGTCTCCTAAACCCTTTCGAAGAAACCCGCATTTTAAGAGGCCGCTTCTGGACACGATAAAAATTTTAAAATAACTGCTTTTTTAACTGCCGACGGACGGACTTAAGTTCGACGAGTCTCTTAAGTTAACAGATTTTCGTCCAAAAACGCCTCTTTTAATAGGCCGTCCGGTTTTAACGGCAGGAAACTTTCACAATTTAAGCCGTTGTTTCGTACCGACGTAAAGTATATCATTGTCATCGGCAGGCAGGCTTGAGATATGAAAAACACCTGTAGATATTATGATGGCTAACCTGATTATAATATTCTTCGTAATCAGCCATACCTGACAATAATAATCTAACTCTGAATTAACCGTTTGTCAACAAAAATCAGGTTTTTTTTCGGTCGTTCTTAAAAAATATTGCCGAAACCCTTTTTTTATAATAAAAATAAGCAAAAATCGCTTCATCTTTTAATATAAAGGCTAAAAAAAACAGATATGGCCGAGCTGAATCTCGAAAACGCCAAAAAAATGCTGAAAAACCATCATCAGGAGCACCTGCTGAAATTCTGGGACCAGCTCAATGAATCGCAGCGAGAATCCCTTTTGGAGCAGATAGGCGAGCTTGATTTGGGCAGTATAGACAAATGGATTAGCGATGTAGTTCTTAATACCGAACCAGTCGCTATAAAAGGCAAAATCGAACCCGCCCCTTATTACCCGGCTAAGCCTTCGGATAAAACACAGGCAAAATTTTACGCAAAAGCAGCGGCTGCGGGCGAAGAAAAAATCCGCACCGGCAAGGTATCGGCCTTTATCGTGGCGGGGGGACAGGGAACAAGACTGGGCTTCGACGGGCCAAAGGGCGATTTTCCAATAAGCCCTGTCAGGAACAAGACTTTTTTTCAGTTGTTCGCGGAACAGATTAAGGCGGCTTGCCAGAAATATTGCGTCGAACTGCCTTGGTATATAATGACCAGTCCGCTGAATCACGAAGTAACCTGTGATATATTCGAGAAGAATAACTGTTTCGGACTCGACCCGTTGAATATTTTTATATTTCAGCAGGGCACGATGCCGAATTTCGGTCCCGACGGCAGAATCCTGCCGGCGGACAAGGCGACAATAAGCTGCTCGCCTGACGGGCACGGCGGCAGTATCAAGGCGCTTTACAAGAGCGGCGCGATTGCTGATATGAAAAAACGCGGCGTCGAGTACATCAGCTATTTCCAGGTCGATAACCCGCTGATAGATATTTTCGACCCTCTGTTCATCGGACTGCATGTGCTGGATGAATCGGAGATGTCGTCGAAGGCTCTGCGTAAAACAAGCCCGACGGAAAAGGTCGGTAATTTCTGCCTGCTCGACGGCCGAGTCACGGTAATCGAATACAGCGACCTCGATGATGAGCTTGCACATAAAACAAAGGACGACGGCTCATACGTTTTCGAGATGGGCAGCATCGCGATACATATTATAAGCGTTCCGTTTGTAGAAAAGCTGAATTCAAAGGGATTTTCACTGCCGCTGCACCGGGCGGTGAAAAAAATCGAGTGCATCGACGAGAACGGCAATCATATCGAACCCGACGAGCCTAACGGCATAAAGCTGGAGACGTTCGTTTTCGACGCGCTGCCGATGGCTGAAAAATCCACGGTTTTGGAAACCATTCGTGAGAGGGAATTTGCGCCGGTGAAAAACGAATCCGGAACGGACAGCCCTGAATCGGCCCGGCGAATGATGATTGAGAGATGGGCAGGATGGCTGGAATCGGCGGGGATTAATGTGCCGCGAAACGCGGACGGGACGGTGAACGCGTGAATCGAAATCGCGCAGGGCTTTGCGCTCGACGGCGATGAGCTGAAAACCAAGGCAGACAGAATACCTGATATCAAACCCGGCGGAGAACTTTATCTGCAATGAGCAAAAACGATATAAGCAGTTATCAGCGCGGCGTGATTAATAATTATTATGCGAATCTCGACGGCATTATGCTGCAAAGGCTCGGCGAGATGGTTACCGAATTATACCTGGCTGAAACTGACGCGAAGAAAAATCGGCTGTGGGAGCGGGTTCACAAATCGATGCAGAATCTGAAAATCCCCCCTGCAATAATCGAGCACATTATGAATAAGCGCGACGTGCAAATTCTCGCAAAAAACCTTAATGATTGGCAGTCATCGAAAAAGCGAAAATAACATTACGCGTTTTAGTCTTTTGAATCTTCGAGCAGTTGACGCAGGTATTTATTTTCCCGCCTTGTGGCTTCAAGGTCGAAAATCTGGTATTTGATGCAGACCCGCAGATAGTCCAGTGATTCCTGCATCCTGTCCACGCTTTTTTGGAGTTTTTCCCGGTCGTCGCGTGCCTGTTTAGCCAGTTCGGCAAGCTTAGTGCTCTTTGGGCCCATAGGGCCGCCGAATTCCTCTACAAGTTCCTGGAGTTTCCTCTCGAGTTTGGATTCCTTCATTCGCCACCTTCCTTTTATCAAAATCTCGCAATAACGGACAAAATGTGCAAAAAACGTGCCATAAGTAACGTTTTTTTTTACGATGTCGTTCGGTACAATCATTCGGCCTGTCGCCCTGCGGCAGGGTCGTTTAACAGTAATGTTCGTATGACCATTTCCGAAACAGCACGATGTGCGGGATATAGTGGTTAGGCACATATGTTTACGAATATAAACATCCACAAACGCCCCTTTTTTGCGCAAGACCCACTCAGAAGGTTGTTAGAGTTCGTTATTAAACTATGTTGCCGTTTTTAAACAGCATTCATTTATGAATATACTCCTGCGGCGAACAGGGGTTTTTCCTGCCGCGGGTTTTTGACAACGGCTGAATTTTAGACTATAATAGATAGTGAGCCAAAGGGACTTTGAAAGGAATGAAGATGGCCATTTCCAAAAGTGAGCGTCCTGCATATCTGAAATGGTATCTAATCGTTGTTTATGTCGCGGTGCCGGTAATTTCGGCATTGTTTTTTTTAACCGATATCTTCGAAACCAACGGAACCGGCGGGGTCCCGCAAATTGTCTGGGCAGCGGGCGGCATCGTTTTACTGCTGACGGTTATCGTTACCCTGTGGAAGATAAATGAGTTGACCGGGGTGCTCGGCAAAAACAGCGAAAGAATCGAAATCCTGACGGAACAGCAGGACAAAAATCGCAGGATGTTCGAACAAATGTCGCAGCAGATGTGCATCAGCGACACGGCCCGGTCGATACTTTTCGGGGAAAACGACGCAGCGGCCATACGACAGGCCGTCCTGAATCTTATGCAGAATCAGCAGCAGGCCCAGGCGATGAAAATCATCGATAGGCTCCAAAGCACGGACCGTTATCACGGACTGGCCGGACAATTACGGGCAGAAGTCGAAACTTTTCAGTCGCCGGAGGAACGCGAAAAAGAAAATCAGATTATCGATAACATCGAGACGCTCTTCAAGCACTACAAGTGGCCCAAGGCATCGACTGAGATTGAAAACTTTATCGAGGCGTTCCCTCATTCTCAGCGAGCAAAGCAGCTTCGGCAGACGCTCGTTGACAGAAAAGAGGAACGTAAAAAAGATTTGCTGAAACTTTGGGACGAGGCGGTCAGGAAACAGGCGACCGAGCGCAGTCTGGAAATACTGCGGGAACTGGATATGTACCTTACGCCCAATGAAGGACTTGCGCTGCAGGAAGCGGCGCGGGACGTATTTCGAAACAAGCTGCACAATATGGGCGTTCAGTTTTCACTTGCTGTGTCGGAAAAACAGTGGAAAACCGCGCTGGATACGGGCCGGCAGATTGTAAGTGAATTTCCGAACAGCAAAATGGCACAGGAGATACGTGAGCGGCTCGACGTGCTCGAACAGCGCGTAAACGAAATGCAGCAGCCGATGGGTAAAATCGAAAGCTGAGATTGCTTCGTCGTTTCACTCCTGGCAATGACATACGAGATATATTAAAAACAAAAAAACCGCCGGTATGTTCGACCGGCGGTTTTGGCGTTACTCAGATCCTACAAATCAATGCAGCTCGAAAAGAGACTGCGTTTTAATCATCGAAAGCTGGTCGGGATAGGCCGCGAACGAATGTATATGCAGTTCGGTTTTTCTGGCCTCGAAGTCGATATAGCAGAACGGTTCCAGCCCACCGACTTTGGTATCTGGGAAGTTCACGAAGATGCCGCGGTTGCGTGCGAAGCGTTCGAGGTCTGTATGGCTCTGGCGATACAGATTCGCGCTCATCCGCTCAATCTGAAAATCGGTCATATAGCTCATACCCCTGCTCAGCGTGCATTTGTGCGAGCGTGGGCCGCGGAACTGGAATCGCTCGACCAGGCCTCGCTGCGGCAACATCTGGCCGGGTGCGCTGACGACTTCGCTCAGACAGATATCCTGGCCGAACACACTGACAACGTGCGTGCAGCCGGTGACCCAGATTAGCGCCTCGTACTTTTCAGTCTTTATTTCGCGCTTGGCGTAAATCTGGAACAGCTCCGGATGCAGCGGACGCTGAAACAAGTGAAAGGTCAACTCGTCGATTGCGACATTAATCTGTGGTGTTTCCATTTATACGGCCCCGTAGGAATATCTCTTGAACTTTGTGCATTATACACTTATGTGCGGTAAATTTCAAGAGCCTTATCAGTATTGATAAGGGGGTTTGACTGCCTTATAGGACTATTATCGCACAAATGCAGATTTGCAAACGACTAACACATCGCAGGATTTTTACGAAAATTTACATCAGGAAAAAAAGTTTTTTTAATACTGTTCGCTGAAGAAAGCGGCGTTGATAATCGTCGCGAGGATATCATAAAAGGCGTGTGCCCCGGCCGTGATTCCGAAGCCGCGAACGGCAAAAACGGTGGCGAAATAAACACCGGCAATTGTGCGAAAAATAAAGACCGAAAATGAGAACGGCGACGACTGCGAAACCCGGCCGTCGAGAAAAACAAGATGATGATGTGCGCTGAACAGTGCCGCCGAGACAAATATCGACAGGATAATCGCGTTGCTGTGCTCGAGCCGCAGGACGTCCTGAAAGATAATCATCAGCAGGCTGATTAATATCAGCCGGAAAATAAGCTCTTCATAAATGCCGGCGCCGATACCGGTCACGACGTCGGCCAGCAGGGAGCGGTCAACTACGAGCGAGCCATTTTGCAAATATACGGCGGCATTGGACGGCGCAGATGAGCTGTTCAAAACCAGGCTCAGCACCAAAAGCGGAATCGCGATTAATATGCATTCGACCGTCATCGGGATTACGTCGGTCACGATGAACGACCAGCTCTTTCGGCTGGCAAGCTGCATCCATAAGAGTATGATTACCACGAACAAAGGCGGCGCAACCCAGGAAAATTTGCCGCCGAGATTGATGTATTCGAGTCCCTGCTGCAGCCAGACGAACGCGACCACGCGGATTTGCGATTTATCGAGCACGTCGGTATTGATGAAGATTGTGCCAAGCTCGTAGAAAATGATGAACGGGAGCAGGAACATCAGCGCGTAAATCGGCCTGCTGGTGCGCTCGAGGTACGAGTCCTTCGCGAAATTTAGAAGTTGACCGGAACCGAACTTGCTTTTATCTTCCTTGACCAAAGCCGAGTTACTCCGTTAAAGCTGGGACACTGACGCAAGAGTTTAGTTTATCCCGGCGCGTTTGACAACAATTAACACGGCAAAAACGGACAACTATATGTCAACAAGAGAACAACTGGACGAAATCTACAAATTGCTGTTCGAGCGATTCGGGCCGCAGCACTGGTGGCCCGGCGATAACCAGTTCGAAATTATAATCGGCGCAATCCTCACGCAGAATACAAGCTGGACCAACGTCGAAAAAGCAATTAACAATTTGAAAACTGCAGATGCGTTGTCGGCCGATGCGCTTTATAAAATGGATATTGATAGCCTGGCCGCTTTGATAAAGCCGGCGGGATATTTCAACGTAAAAGCAAAACGGCTCAAAAATTTTCTCGCCTGGCTGTTCGAAGACTATGACGGCAAACTGGAAAATGTTGAACAACTATCAACGCAAAGACTTCGCGAAGAGCTGCTCAATATAAAAGGCGTAGGCAACGAGACTGCGGATTCGATTTTGTTATATGCGTTCGAGCGGCCGATTTTTGTCGTCGATGCGTACACCGCGCGAGTGGCTATTCGTCACGGATTGATAGGAACGGGTTGCGATTACGAACAGTTGCAGCAAACTTTTCAATCGAACCTTATTGACGATGTAAAAACATTTAACGAATTCCACGCGCTGCTGGTGAAAGTCGGAAATGAATACTGCAAGCCGAAAGCTCGATGCGAAGGCTGTCCGCTGGAACAACTGCCGCATAACCCCGAGCCAATTTGATTATGTTTTTACAGCGACCTTGTGCGCCGCTTTGATTCCGTCGGGCAAGTTCTGTTCAGGATAACGCCTCTGCATCGCCGCGGCTACAAGTCCGACGAACATCGGCTGCGGATTCAACGGCCGGCTCGTCAGGCACGGATGCGCCTGGGTCGCCATAAAAAACGGATGTTCGGGCAGTTCGAGGATTTGCATAATCGGCTGGTCGGGCGCCTTGCCGCTGAATACCAGCCCCTTGCCTTCGAGCTTTTTAATATATCGCGGGTCGACTTCATAGCGGTGGCGAAATCTCATTCGCACGCTTTCGGTTTTGCCGAACAATTCCCACGCGCGGGTATCGCGCCTGACTTCGATGTCCCTGCCGCCCAGACGCATATTGCCGCCGAGTCCTTCGATTTTTTTCTGTTCGGGCAGGATGTCAATCACAGGCTCTTTGCAGTCCCGCTCAATCTCGGTGCTGTTCGCCCCGGCTAACTGGCATACGTTACGCGCGAATTCGATTACCGCCATCTGGAAGCCGTAACAAATTCCTAAATATGGTAATCCGTTTTCGCGAGCGTATTTGACGCAGGCGATTTTGCCTTCGGTACCGCGCGTGCCGAAGCCGCCGGGCACGATAATCCCGTCAACTTCTTTTAGCCGCTCTGCGACATTTGAGTCATTGACATCGGTCGTATCAATCCATTTTATATCGACGTCACTGCCCAGCGCGATGCCGGCGTGTTCGAGCGAATTTATAATCGACGCGTAACTGTCGCGTACGGAAATGTATTTCCCCGTTATGCCGATGGTGGTCTTGTATTTTAGCGAATCCATCTTATCGGTGAAATCGCACCATCGCGCCCAGGCCTTTCGCTCGTTGCGAAGATTGATGCGGTCTTCGATTTTCAATAATCGCAGCACCTCGAAATCAATTCCGCGTTCCCGCAGCATCGCGGGTATCATATAAATACTGGCAGAATCCGGCACCGACATAACGCGTTCGAGCGGCACGTTGCTGTATATGCTGATTTTCTGGCGAACTTTTTCATCGACCGTTCTCGCCGCGCGACACCCAATCATATGCGGCTGAACGCCGAGCTGCATCAACTGCTTAATTCCCAACTGCGCCGCTTTTGATTTCTGCTCGCCGAGCGTCTTTGGCTCCATAATGTATGTAAGCGCGACAAAACACGCGCTGTCCGGGCCTTCCTCGTACGCAAGCTCGCGCATCGCCTCGATGAAATACGCGTTTTCCAAATCGCCGACCGTGCCGCCGATTTCCACGAACACGATATCGGCATCGGTCTCCATCGCGAGGTTTCGCAGCTTGAGTTTCACTTCGCCGGTGACGTGCGGAATCATCTGCACGTCCCTGCCGAGATAATCGCCGTGCCGCTCCTTGCTGAGCACGGAATTGAAAATCTGGCCGCTGGTCGCGAAATTAGATTTGCTCAGGTTCTGGTCGAGCATCCGCTCGTACGTCCCCAGGTCCATATCGGTTTCCATCCCGTCGTCGAGCACGAACACCTCGCCGTGGCGGAATGGATTGAGCGTACCGGAATCTATATTAAGATAGCCTTCGAGTTTTATCGGCGCGACCTTCAGTCCCTTGTCCTGCATCAGCTTGGCAAGGCACGACGAGAAGATGCCCTTGCCCAGTCCGCTCATCACGGTGCCGAGCACGAAGACGTATTTCGTCCTGCCTTTGCGATAGCCTTTCGGTATCGGCGAGAAAAATTCGCTTTCCGTACTCGTATCACTTACCGCCGCCAGCAATTCATTATCTTTGCTCATATTTTCTTTCTCTACTTATTAAAACCACGAATGAACACGAATTAACACAAATCAATTACAAATTCGAAATTCTAAACCCTAAATCCTAAACAAATTAAAAATCCGAATATCTAATTTCCAAACATTTCGCCACAGAGTTTTTTATTTATTAAAAGCCACGGAGAACACACTTGTCCCGATGTCTTCTATCGGGAGAGCTCGCAGAGTAACAAGTCGAGATTTTCTTAACTTTCTAAACCTCTATGGCAAATTCCTCATTCATGCTGAAATCCAGTTTATCATTAGCTTCCTCACTACTTTTAATCTTGGACATGATGAGCTTTTCGTCCTTGACATCTTCTTTCAGCTTATCAAGGTCATCTTTAACTCGACTTTGAAAATATTGCTCAAATTCTTTTCTGGAAAACGCATACAGTCTTTTCATTATCTCTTCGTTGTTTTCTCCAAGTTTTTCCCAACAGGAAACTATTCTATCAAGCACTGAAACCTGAACAGGAATTCTGATAACCTCCTCATAAACAGAACATTCTAATACAAATCTAGCCCAATGCTGCGGCTTCTCCTCATAAGGCCGAAGGCCTATGTGTTCAATAAGCTTGAACTGGTACCTCATACGGTTCCTTTCTGCGGTTCTTCTACCAATTTTTACTTGTGTTTCGGGTTTCATATAGACACCTTCGAGATTTAATTTATTTTTCTCTGTGCTCTCTGTGGCTATAACATAAATTATTATTTCTCTGTGGCCAATTTATACCGCTTTACAAATTCCGCGTATTGCTCGGCTGTGTCGATACCGTCGCAGGTGTGTTTTACTTTGGCGACCAATATCGAATAGCCGGTTTCGATTGCGCGCAATTGTTCCAGTTTTTCTATTTGTTCCAATCTGCCCTGCGGCATCTTTGTAAACTCTAAAAGGAAATCCCTGCGGTAAGCATAGATGCCGAGATGTCTCAAATACTGATTCACCGCGCCGATTCCATTGGCCTGCCTGTCATACGGAATCACCGAACGTGAAAAATAGATTGCCCTTTGGGCATTGTCGCTCGTCGCTCGACGCTCGTCGCTCGTAACGACTTTTACGATATTCGGATTTGCGATTTGGTCGGCTGATTCGAACCCGGCGGCGAGTGTCGCCATCGGGGCGTCGGGATTATCAATTAGAAGCTGCGCGACGGTGTCGATATTGGCGGGGTCGATTTCCGGCTCATCGGCCTGCAAATTGACAACAATATCATCAGGGTTCAGGGTGCAGGGTGCAGGGTTCAGTTTTTCGTTTTTCCTGTCCCCTGTCCGCTGTCCGCTGTACGCTGTTTCTATTGCCTCGGCGATTCGGTCGGTGCCGCTGGCGCAGTCGGGGCTTGTCATTATGCATCGTGCGCCGAAGCTCGCCGCGGCCTGGGCCACTCTTTCGTGGTCGGTCGCGATAAGAACGATATCGGGCAATTTGGCTTTCAATGCCTGTTCGTATGTGTGCTGGATGAGGTATTGGCCGGTATCAGCGGCGAGAACTTTATTGGCGAATCTCGTGGATTCGTAACGGGCGGGTATGCAAACAATCACTTTCACGAACCCGAATCTCCTCACTGGCTTTTACCAGGCTGGGTTTTGACATTTCAGAGACCGCACCGGCCGGGAAAACACGCCGATGCCTCGGTCTAACAGGATACGTATCTTAGAAAAAATAAACCGCCGTGTCAACATAACAAAATCAATTAACCGCCGAATGTTAAAAAACCGTCCTAATTATAAGGAAAACGCCTGTTGCACTGAACGCTGCACCTTGTATCCTAAAGAATCAGCATTGCGTCGCCGTAGGAATAAAATCGGTAGCGATTTTCAACGGCGTGGCGATACGCCGAAAGAATATTCTCAAGCCCGGCAAACGCGGCAACCAGCGCAAGCAGCGTCGAGCGCGGCAGGTGAAAATTCGTAATCATCGCATCGACGATTTTAAATTCATAGCCCGGCAATATGAATATCTCCGTCTCGCCTTCGGATGGAGCTATTTGTTTATTATTCGCTGCACTTTCCAGCACTCGAACGCTCGTAGTGCCGACAGCGATAATCCTGCCGCCATTAGATTTTGTTTCGTTGATGATTGCGGCATTTTTTCCATCGACGGAAAATTTCTCGCTGTGAATTTTATGTTCTTCGAGCGTCTCGCTTTCGACCGGCTTAAACGTCCCGGCGCCGACGTGCAGCGTTACGTTCGCGAAATTGACGCCCTTATTTTTTAGCTCACTTATCAATTCATCGGTAAAATGCAGACCCGCCGTCGGTGCCGCGACCGCGCCGCTGCGATTGGCGTAAACGGTCTGATACCGCTTCTTATCGAGTTGGTCCTGCGTCGCATCGTTATTTCTCTTTATATAAGGCGGCAGCGGCGTAAATCCGATTCGCTCAAGCACCGCCTCGTAATCGGCTGATTCCACTTTCAAAGTGCATTCGCCGCCCTGTTTTTTTTCAATCAGCTCAGCCTGCGCAAAATCGTTACCGTCTTTATCTTTGAGAAAAATTCGCTCTCCCGTTTTGATTTTGCCCGCCCCCTTGAGCATTACCAGCCAGCTGCCGTCGGCTGTTTTGTCGAGGAACAGTCCTTCGAGTTTGGCGCCGGTTTGGCGTCGTGCAAAAAACCGGGCCGGCAGCACCTTTGTATCGTTAATAACCAGGCAGTCGCCTTTTGAGAGGTATTTTGCGATTTTGCTGAACCTGCCGTCCTCGAGCGAAGCGTTTTTGCGGTTCAAAACCAGCAGCTTCGATTCGCTTCGCACGTCCGCCGGCTGCTGAGCAATCAGTTCGGCAGGCAGTTCATAATGAAGTTTATCAGTTCGCATACACAGAAGTTATCAGACTATTGCCTCGCAGCCAAAAAAAATTTCACGCACTATTTTTCAGAAAACCACGTTGGCGAAAATACCTGCAAAGTTCGACCGACCCAAAACCGATTTCAATCGTAGATATTAACAGCTACTATGGAGCATCGATTATGGTTTCGCGAGATGATTTCGAACAAGCCGCCAGCGCAATAGCACAACTCAACCGCGAAGAATTAGCCAGCCGAATCAAACACTTCCAGGGCCGATTCAAACTCGACTTCCCGCAGGAATTTCTCAGTTCGCAACCCGTTGACCGTCTTCGCCACATACTTCTCGCGGCCGTTATGACCAAAAAGAAGAACTAACCGGCCGCGTTTCGCAGCCGTTTACCATTTCAGGACCGCACCGGTATCGGCGCTTGTTGCCATCGAAGCATATTTTGATAAATAACCCTTTGTAATCCTCGGCGGTCGAGCCTTAAAATTCTTTTTCCGCTCGGCAAGCTGCTCATCGGTCAATTTGACGTTTATTTTGTTGGCCGGTATATCGATTTCGATAATGTCGCCGTTTTTCAGCAGGCCGATTGGTCCGCCGACTGCCGCTTCGGGACTGACGTGTCCGATGCAAGCGCCGCGAGTTCCGCCGCTGAACCGCCCGTCAGTAATCAGCGCGACCGATTCACCGAGTCCCGCGCCCATAATATAGCTGGTCGGGGAAAGCATTTCCTGCATACCCGGCCCGCCTTTCGGCCCTTCATAGCGAATCACAACAACGTCACCGGCTTTTACCTTGCCGCCGAGGATGCCGTCGCACGCTTCTTCCTGGCTGTCGAATATCACAGCCGGGCCGGTATGCCGCAGCATTTTTTCGGAAACGCCCGCCGATTTGACGACGCAGCATTTCGGCGCGAGGTTGCCGCTGAGAATCGCGAGTCCCCCGGTTTTGGAATAAGCATTGGCCAGCGGCCTGATGCATTTTTCATCTTTGATTTTCGCCGAGGCGATATTCTCGCTGATGGTCTTTCCCGTCACGGTCGGGCAATCGGCATTGACCAGTCCCGGCACCTTGCTGACCTCATTAAGTATCGCGCTGATTCCGCCGGCCGCGTCAACGTCCTCGATGTGATAACTGCTCGACGGCGAGACCTTGCAGATGTTCGGGCATTTTTTGCTGAGCTGGTTTATGCGTTCGAGACTGTACTCGATACCGGCCTCGCTCGCAATCGCCAGCGTATGCAGCACTGTATTTGTCGAGCCGCCCATCGCCATATCGAGCGCAAATGCGTTGTCCATTGATTTAGTGCTGATGATATCCAGCGGTTTTATGCCCTGCTCAATCAATTTAAGAATCTGCGCACCGGCTCTTTTGTAAAGTTCCTGGCGCTTGGGGTCCACGGCAAGAACCGTCCCGTTACCCGGCAGGGCCATACCAATCGCTTCGCAAAGGCAGTTCATCGAATTGGCGGTAAACATTCCCGAACAGCTCCCGCAGCCGGGACAGCCGGTATGCTCTAACTGGTCTAACTGTTGTTCGTCGATATTGCCGGCGTTGAATTGCGCGACGCCTTCGAAGACGCTAATCAAATCGACGGCCTTACCTTCTTTTGTTTTGCCGGCCGCCATCGGCCCGCCGGAGACAAACAGCGTCGGGACATTAGTACGAACCGCCGCCATCAGCATACCGGGTATGATTTTGTCGCAATTCGGAATGCAAATCATCCCGTCGAAGCAGTGCGCGTTTATCATCGTTTCGACCGAGTCGGCCACGATTTCGCGCGACGCGAGCGAATATTTCATTCCCGTATGACCCATCGCGATGCCGTCGCAAATCGCGATTGTATTAAATTCGAAGGGCACGCCGCCGGCGTCGCGAACTGCCTGCTTAACGACCTTTGCCACTTCGTTAAGATGTACGTGGCCCGGCACGACCTCGCAAAAACTATTGGCAATAGCGACAAAGGGCTTACCCATATCGCTGTCGGAAAGCCCGCAGGCGTGAAGCAGCGCGCGATGCGGAGCCCGCTGAAAACCTTTTTTGACCATATCACTTCGCATAGAATTCCTTTCTGTTTCAACATCTCAAACGGCTTATTCTAACGTTTTTGCCACCCTCGTTAAAGGGAAAATCGCCTTGTCTTGAGCCGTACCCGCTGTATAATTGGGCCGTAAACGAAATAATTGGAGTCGCAAAATGCAATTGTCGAAATTATACGCAATAGTATACGTCGTCGGTCTTGTGATGTTGATTACCGCTGGCTGCGTGGAGCGAGCCGATACCGCGCCGAAAGGGCCGGCTGTTTTTCTCACCGTCGATTTTCAGCAGGGCCAAACGCTGAGCTATAAGTTTGTTTCGGAACGTAAAATCCTGACGAACTGGTCGCCCGACAAAAACGACCCCAAAGGAATAAAGGAATCCGTCGAATCGGTCGAAACCGTCGTCGATTACGAACCGCTCGAAGTAAATCCATTCGGCTTATCAAAAATCAAGGCAACTTTCAGAACCGTCGAATCCAAAATGACCGGCACCCGCGGCAAGCACACCGACGCGGTCGATAAACTTAAAGGCAAAAGCTATACGTTCACCGTCGGGCCGGACGGCAAAATCAAAAACCGCGATGAGCTTATGGCGATACTTAAAGACGCTGCGCAATCCGCTTTCAGAGATTCCACCAAGGAGCCTGATTTACTCGACGACGTGCTCGTCACGCAGTGGTACCTGTGGGACGCGATTACAAGCATCGAAAAGCCGGCACAGGGAATTAAGGTCGGCCAAACTTGGAAATCGAATTTAATGATTCCAACTTCTATGGTGCTTCGTGTAGCCCGCGACGTTACATACATACTCGCTGAAGTTCGCCAAACCGAAACCGGCGCGGTCGCCGTGTTCGACAGCACGTATTCCAAATCCGAAACCAAACCTGACGCGCCGCTGCCTTATGATAAAAGTTTTCGGCTGGCGGGCACGTTCGGATTTTTCCGCGCGATGTTCAAAGGCTTCAGCATTACCAGCCTCGAAGGGCAGGGACAGGAATTATTCGATATCAATAGCGGCAGGATTATCTCGGGTGAGCAGAATTATAAATTTACATTGAAACCCAACGAA
>JBBABK010000002.1:0-24833 GCA_041657685.1 Phycisphaerae bacterium
GGATTCGTAAGGTAGTCGAGGTTGAAAATCCGTGGGGCGAATATTATGCGGCTGTGCCGGGCAGTATTCCGCCATTGATTTATATGGATATGGTCGTGCAGAGCGGGATACAGTTCGACGCGTTTTGTTTGCGGATGGACCTTGGTGATATGGATGCCGGTCTGCACAGCAGGGATATGATGCAGGTTTCTGCTATGCTGGATTTTCTTTCGCCGATAGCAAAACCGTTTTTGGTCAGCAACGCGGCTGTTCCGGTGGACAGCGTCGCGGCGGCGGGAATCGGTTCGGGTGAAAATCAGAGCATGCAGGCTGACTGGCTGGAGCGGTTCTATACGATTGTTTTGAGCAAGCCTTTCGTGGAATCGGTTATTTATTCGCGGCTGTCGGATTCGAAAGACGTCACTGGCGAAGGGACAGGACTGCTGACGAAGGATTACGAGCCGAAGCCCGCATACGAACGGCTGAAAAAAATCGGGGAGTTCATACAGGCAAAGAAAAAAACTGACGGAACAGCAAATGCAGGATAGCGGCAGTCAACGCAGGGACGCACAATTCGAAAAGACCGAGGGGCTGTCATATATTCTTGCGTGCGTTTTTATGCTGGCGGCCGCGGCGATGTTTTCTTTCGATGTGATTGTGCGGGCTGACGGTGATAAAATAGAACTGCAAACGCGAGTAAATCCGAATGACGCTCCGATGGAGAGCCTGTTGCGTTTGCCGCGGGTTGGAATTCCAACGGCTGAGAAGATTATAGCTTATCGGGAGAATTTCGGCGGCCCGGGACCTGTGTTTAAAAATGCCGACGATTTGCAGAATATCAAGGGCATCGGGCCGAAGACGGTCGTGATTTTAGAAAAGTATTTATATTTTTATGAACATCATTGAGAGACAAAAATAAATGGATGAATGGGAAATAACCAGGTCGCTTGGGCAGTGCTGCGGGACGGGCAGGCAGATTGAACCTGGCGAGGAGTATTTCGCGGCGCTGGTCGAGACGGAAAACGGATTGGAGCGAAGGGATTACTGCGAGACGTACTGGCAGGAGAATTCGCCGCAGGTGTATTGCTACTGGAAATCGAAATTTCCCGACCCGCAGCAGAAGAAGCAGTTGTTCGTCGATGATGAAATGCTGATGGCGTTTTTCCAGCGGCTCGAGCAGGAAAGTGAAAAAGAAAAATTGAATTTCAGGTTCGTGATAATGCTGGTGCTGATGCGAAAGCGCAGGCTCAAATATGATTCGACCATTCAGCGCGACGGGCAGGAAGTCTGGAAGCTGCGTGTAGTGGGGGCGGATGAGTATGTTGAAGTTGTCAATCCGCATCTGGATGAGGGGCAGATTGAGCAGTTATCGTCGCAAATCGGTGAAATTCTGCAGGTGGAATTAAAATGAAAAAGTTTAATGTGCTATTTGCGTTTTGTGCCGCGTTTTTGATTTTCACTGTCGGCTGCGGGCGCGAAAAACCTGCTGAAATTGTCCGCCAGTGTCCTGGCAAAGCATCAGTTCACCATGCTCTTGATTCGCTGGCAGGTTCGGCTGATAAATTACAGAGCTTCCTTGCTTACGGCGAAGGGCGAGTGACGTTTTATGAAGAGGGCAAAGACGAACCGCGAAATGAAAAGATTCCGACGGTCAAGCTGTGGTTCGCCCCGCCGGGGAATATGCGGTTCTGGGGTGACGTCGCGTTTAACGCACGCGGGCTTGACGTCGGGTCGAACGAGCGTGAATTCTGGCTTGCGGCCAAGCCGAAGGAAATAGGCAACGTTTATATCTGGGGCGAGTGGGCGCAGCAGAATAGTGAACTGGGCCTGCTGTTTAGTCCGAAAATTTTGCTGGCTGCGCTTGGCGTGATTGATACCGACGCGCTGTGGGCGTTTACGCCGGGCAAATCCAGTGACATACTTTTGCTTTACGATGAGAACGGGAGAGTCCAGAGAAAAGTTATTATAGATAATTGTGATTATCACATAAGCGGGATTGATTTTTATGATAACCGGGGGATATTGGCTATTAAGCTGGAGCTTGGCGATTACAGGCAAATCGGCGAGATGGTTGTGCCTGGTGAGATAAAGATTATCAGCTTTAACGAAGACGGCAATGAAGAGACGTTCGAGATTAAATTGAAATCCGTCAAACCGGAGGATAAAATAAAGGCTGCTGTATTCGAACGGCCTGATACGAAGGGGTTCGGGGAAATTCACCAGATAATCGGCGGACGGGTAATTAAGCTGGAACAGCAGTAAAAGGAGATTGTACGTTGGCACGACCGGAATTGAAAAACGCGATTAGCAGCGGCCTGTTGATACTCGACGGTGCGATGGGGACACAGTTGTTCGAGCGCGGCGCCGAGGCAGGTGTCTGCAATGATTATATTAATATCAGCTCGCCCGATATTGTCAAGGCTGTGCACGCGGATTATCTCAAGGCCGGCAGTGACGCGATACTGACCAATACTTTCGGAGCGAATAAGTTCGCGCTTGGTCGGCACGGTTACGGCGAGAAGGTCGAGCAAATCAACGCGGCAGCGGCTGCTCTTGCACGCGAAGTCGCGGGCGATGACCATTATGTGCTTGGTGACATCGGGCCGACGGGAGATTTTCTCGAACCGCTGGGCAAGTTAACGCCGAAGGAGGTTAAAGAGACTTTTTCAGTGCAGGCAAAATCTCTGATTGATTCAGGTGTTGACGGGCTGATAGTGGAGAGTATGACCGCTCTGGATGAGATTAAGCTGGCGGTTGAGGCGGCTGTTGACGCGGCTAATAAATTGCCGGTGTTCGCGTCGATGTCGTTCGAGACGGGCGGCGGTGATTTCAAAACTATGATGGGCGTGGGCGTCAAGCAGTTTATCTCGGCGGTCGTGCCGCTGGGTGTGGCCGTGATTGGGTTTAACTGTGGCAAGATGGCGCTGGAAAGTTACGTCGGGCTGGCGGGTCTGTTCGCGGTGCAGCTTCACTCGATGGGTTCGGATGTCAGGCTGCTTGCTGAGCCGAACGCTGGTATTCCCGAAATCGTCGATGATAAGACTATTTATAAGGTGACGCCGCAGAAGTTCGCTTCCGCGATAGCGAAAATCCGTGACGCGGGTTTTACGGTGCTGGGCGGCTGCTGCGGAACAGGCCCGAAGTACATCAAGTCGGTAACAAGAATCCTCCGCAAATAAAATTAATCATTCACTATTGCCAAGGAGAGATGAAATTTTGGCGATGGTCTTTTCTGTTGCGCCCTGATTTTTGCGGATGACGTTTTGGCCGTTGCGTGCGATTGTGTTTTTGTATTCGACATCCGTCAGGCATTTGTGCATAGCCTGGTAAAGTTCGTCGGCATCATTAACTAAAATCGCGCCGTTATCGGCGAGCAGTGCGTTGACGGTCTGGCGGAAATTAAATGCGTGCGGGCCGAAGATTGTGCATTTTTCCAGCGCAGCCGCTTCCATCATATCCGAACCGCCCATCGGGACAAGCGTTCTGCCGACGAAGATAACCGTCGCGAGCGAATAAAATTTTCGCAGGTCACCCATAGTATCGCCTAATACTATTGATGATTGATGATTGATTATTGACAATTTTATTTCGGGAGCATTTTTTATTTCACTGTATCTTATCAGCGTAAAACCATTTTGTTTTATCAGGTTGGCGACTTCGTCGAAGCGTTCAGGTTTACGGGGGACGATAGCAAGCAGGATGTTTTCAAATTCCTTCTCCGCTTTGAGTTTTTTGTAAACGTCAAGGATAATTGCTTCTTCGTCGTTGCCGGTTCCGCCGGCGACCCATAGAGGGATTTCGAATTTCGGATTTTGAATTGAGAATTTTCCAAAAAGCTGTTCGGCGAGTGTGTCGGCGTCTTCGACTTTGTCGGTGATTTGGGCGGTGTCGTACTTCAACGAGCCGGTGACGAGGACTTTATCGGGTGAGCAGCCAAGCTGTTTGAATCGCTGTGCGTACTGTTCGGTTTGTGCGAGTACGTAGGCGACATTTTGGAACATCTTTTTTACAAACGGGCGGACTTTCATATATCGCCGAGTGCTTCTTTCGCTAAGTCTGCCGTTGGCGACGATTACGGGGACACTGTGTTCGGCGGCGATTTGTACGAGATTGGGCCAGACTTCGAGTTCCATTAGAATGCACACGGCCGGGTTGATTGCGGAAAATGCGCGGCGCATAATTCGGGAGAAATCCAGCGGAAAATAGCAGACCTGCAGGCGTGAGCCGTAAAGAGCATTTGCGCGGGCAAAGCCCGTATCGGTCGTGGTGGTAATCAGTATTTCATACCGGGTGAATTTTTTTGATAGTTCATCGATTATGGTCCGGGCGGCGTTTATTTCGCCGACGCTGACGGCGTGGAGCCAGATGGATTTTTTTTCGGGGTGTTTTCTTTTGATTTTGCCGAATCGCTGCGGCCAGCCTGTGCGGTATCGCTTGTACCGCACGGAGCGGTAGAGCAGGATTGGGCTGTAACCGGCCGCGGCGAAAACGTAGATAATGTCCATTAAGTATTTCATTTGGTTTGCGTAAAAATGATACGCAGATTGGGGGACGATGTCAATTGTTTCCGGTGCGGCTGCTAATAATCGAATTTTGCAAAATCTTCAAAATTGACCGTACTGTCGGAATTAATATCCGCGTCGCGACAGCCGAACGTCAGAACGTCGCAATCGTTGAGCCATTCATCGGCGAACAATTCGAGGTCATAAAAATCGACGGAAAAATCGCGATTGATGTCACCGGCGGCAAATGGCGGCAGCGGATTGTCCGGCGGCAGCGGGTATTCGGATTTCACCGCAAAGCCGAGGATTCCGGTGTCCATATTTATTATTATTCTGTCAAAAGCCGTGTCGGCCAGTTCCCATGTGGAGATGTTCATCGTGGGGCATAAAAAATTGCTGCCGAAGACGCCGTCGAGGATTATTTCGTTTCCGTATTCGTCGATGATGCCGATGTCGTGGACACAGATGCGCGCGTTCTGGAATACGATATTGTAGCCGTTAAGCGTGGGTACGGACAGGCTGTCGATTTGGAAGCCCGGCAGCTCGGCCTGGCCTCCGATGCCGCCGATTGGGACGTTGAAATCAACCGGCACGAGCGGGTTATGATTGGCGTCCATAAGTCCGAGCGCCTCGGCCTGAGCGTATGAAAAAAGGCTGACGGTTCCGCCTGTGTCGAGCAGCCAGTCGCCGGTCGATGAATCGGCATTGTATTCGATGGTGATGCCGACAATCAGCGGGTTGTAAGCGAGCACCGGCAGCGGCGGCGTGTTCAGCGGGTCGTCGGGTGTTACGTATTTTTCGAATCGCAGCGCGACGTTAATATCGGCAACGGGAATCGTCGAATCGCCGGGTGATTTTATGTCGGCGATAAAATATTCAAGCATCGCGACACGACTCGGGTCGAGCACGACGACCTTGCCTGCCATCGCGGGCATACCGATTAAATCGAGCGGCTCGTTGAGCCATTCGGAATATGTTTGGCCGAGCTGGAATCGCCATTGCGGATTGAGCAGGTAACGCGCGGGGTTTTCGGGATTGGGGTCGTCATAGGCGAGCGTACCTAAATACAGCGGCTCGGTGACGTCGAAGAACTCGTACCCGCCGACGCCGACGTCGACATATAACGCGCCGGGTTCTTTTGTAATTCCGAGCGCGTCGGCTGTTTCGGGCGATAGCAGCAGGCCCGAAGCGCCTGTGTCGAGAAATGCCCAGTTCAATTCGAAGTTGCCTTCGTATTCGAGCGGCGGGCCGTTCGCGTCACGTTTTAATAAAAACAAAATTCGTGGTAAATCGAGGGCCGCTTCGTATGTGCCGTCGATGAGAAAATCTTCGCAAAAAGCGGGGGCGCAAAAGAACGCAACCGCAGCCGAGATGATGAGCAATATTATATTTGTTTTGTGCCGCCCCATATTTCTGCCAGTTTCAATGATGCTCGTATGTTTATTATACCAGATTTTTATTCGAAAGTTTTGGAAAAATACGCCTCGATACTCGGCTGCTGTTAAACGCTCTTGACCACAGGCTTTATTTGCGTGATACTATTGTGGAGTTTTGAGTCCTCGTGGCGCAATTGGATAGCGCGTTGGCCTCCGAAGCCAAAGGTTGCAGGTTCGAATCCCGCCGGGGACGTTTTTTTTACACCTGCTGCCGGAGGGGGATTGATTTATCATTTATATCTCTGTAACGCGCTGTAGATAACGCGGTCGATGAGTTCGTTGTAGCCAATACCTGCTTTATCGGCGGATTCGGCGACTTCTTCTCCGTAAGCGAGATCGGGGTTAGGATTGACTTCGAGGATTACGATTTTGCCGGCCGGGGTGATGCGCAGGTCGATTCGGCCGTAGTCGTGAAGCTGCAGGACGCGGTAAACTTTTTTGCAGGTTCGGCCGAGGTCTCTTGATAATTTTTCCTCAAGCTCGGCGAAACCAAAATTAATTTTCCATTTTTCTCTGAACCCGGTGTTTTGTTTGACGCGGTAAGTCGCCATCAAAGGGCCGCCGGTATCGTCCGCTCCGAAAACGCATTCCCGAATCGGCAGAGCAGTCAGCTTTCTGTTGCCCAAAACGGCGACGTAAAATTCGCGGCCTTCGATATATTCCTCGGCGATAGCGGCCTGGTTCCATCTTTCGTGGACGAATTTCGCCCGCGCGGCGAGGGATTCGACGTCATTTACAATCGATGCATTCGAGATGCCTTCGGAACTGTCCTCGAAGGCGGGCTTGACGACCAGCGGCCAGCGGGTATTTTTCGGTACGTGAACGGCTTTGCCGACGGGCATCGAGATAAAACCCGGGACGCGGATTTTGTGGAGGCTGAGCAGTTCTTTGCAAAGGCGTTTGTCCCTGCAGAGGATTAGCGCGGCCGGGCCGGAGCCGGTATAGGGCAATTGGAGCAGGTCGAGCAGGCCGGCGATTGACTGGTCGAGCTTGCGGTCGCCGTGAAATTCTTCCGTCAGATTGAAAACCAAATCGCTTTGCTCGTCGAGCAGCTTCTGCGCCAGTGCCGGGACGTCGCTAATCGCTGCAACGACCGCCACCTCGTGACCGATTTTTCGCAGCGCATCGATAACGTGATATTCGGTATCGCTCTTTTCGGCTACTGATTCGAATTTCGGGTCGTCCTGCGGCACCGTGGATTCATCGACAAGCACGGTGATTTTCAATTTGCGTGCCATTACCTGCGACCTTTCAAACCTGTTTTGTATGTATTGCTCGCGATGGAGGTCAACAGCGCTGTTACCTCGATGAGGCTGTCAGGCTCATCGAGCTGCGAATACAGACCGAGCACATCGCATCTGGCGATAAACTTGTTGAGCAGCTGGTTGATATCGTATTTGCGGTGATTGGTCCAGCCGGTGACACTGTCAACGATTCGCCGGCGGTGTTTGCGGAGGATCTGTGAAGCTTTGGTTGAAGCGGCAGTCTGGGATTCGGAAAAAATCTGCCTGAGACTGTCGTCGTAGAAACCCTGAAATTCTGAGCCGAGCGTCCTGCGTTTGCGTTCGTAATGTGCGGCGAGTGTGCTTCGCATCCGCTCGGCGCTGAATGGCTGCTCACGGTCGGCTGTTTTTAACGGTTGTTTGTCGCCGATTTTTTTGACAATGCCGTCGACGTAATTTAATTTTTTTATGACAGGCCAGTCTTTGTATTTATTTTTCCAGTCGCTGTCGGGGTCGAGCCAGACGGCGAACGTCTCGGCGAAATCGTCGTCGGGATGCGACTGGGCGTAATAGTCGGCAAGGTAAATTACGAAACGGCGCGAATAGGGCTGGAAATGATAAAAATCGGAATAATCGTCGGAGAACCGGCCGAATAATTCCCGCCAGCGGGATTTTTTGTAGAGTTCGTGCGCGTAGTTGAAGGCGTGTCCGCATTCGTGGCGCAGCAATTGCATAAAATGTTTATCGGTTCCTCCTTCGACGTCGAGCATCATTTTCTGTTCGAGTTTTTTCAGCCGTGGATGCGCGAAAACGAACGGGATTCCAATAATCGGCTCTTTGTCGGGGCAGAGCCATTCGTCCGTAAAATAACAGGGCGGACGGAGAGAAATTCCTTTTTGCGCGAGTTCGTCGTAAAGACGGTTCATCACCGGCTCGACGGGTGAGCCTTCGATGCGCAAATCCAAATCCATTATCCGAATCTGCAGAATTTCATCATCGCTCAGTTCGTCAAGCTGAACACGGCGTTTTGTCATTTTCGCAGTCATAATTTTTCTGTATTAAGATAAACGGTTTTTGAAATCGGCGTAGCCGAAGGATTTTTGGACTTCGAATTTGCCGGTGTCGCTGTCGTATATTACGATGTCGGGCAGGTTCAGGCCGTTGAAGGTGGTGTTCTTGACCATCGTGTAGTGAGCCATATCGTCGAAGATTAACCGGTCGCCGACTCGCAGCGGCTCATCGAATGAATATTCGCTTATGACGTCACCGGCAAGACAGGTTCGGCCGGTGAGGCGATACGTGTATTTTTTCTCGCGGGATTTGCCGGAACCTTGCACATTGGGGCGATACGGCATTTCGATAACATCGGGCATATGAGCGGCTGCGGAGGTATCGAGAATCGCGATAGGAATATCGCCGGAGATTATGTCGAGCACCTCGGCGATTAAGTAACCGGCGTTGAGCGCGATTGCCTCGCCGGGTTCGAGATAGACTTGTGTGCCGTAGCGGTTTTTGAAATCAGTTACGAGTCTGCACAATAAATCAACGTCATAATCAGGTCTTGAGATATGATGGCCGCCGCCGAAGTTTACCCAATCGAGTTTGCCGAAATATTTACTGAAATGTTTTTCAACAGCTTTTAGTGTTCGTTCGAGTGAATCGGAATTTTTTTCACAAAGCGTGTGGAAATGCAGGCCTTTGATATACGGCAGCAATTCGTCGGGCATCTGGTCGGGACGAACACCCAGCCGCGAGCCGGGGCCGCAGGGATTATATAAATCGACCTCGACCTCTGCGTGCATCGGGTTTATACGCAGGCCGATTTCTATTTTTCTATCGGCCGACAGAATTTTTTCGCTGAATAGTTCCATCTGCGCAAGCGAATTAAACATGACGTGGTCAACGAGCGTAACAATTTCGTCGATTTCATCTTCGCGGTAAGCAGGGCAGCATATATGCGTCTCGCCGCCGAAATGTTCCTTGCCGAGCTTGCATTCGTTGATGCTGCTGCCGGTGGTTCCGTCGAGATATTTGTTGACGGTATCGAAGACCGACCACATTGCAAAAGCTTTTAGCGCAAGCAGGATTTTGCAACCTGTGCGCTGCTTGACGCTGCGCAGTATTTCACAGTTCCTTCGCAGCAGAGCGAGGTCAACCAGATAGCAGGGCGAAGCAGCCTGCTGCGCGATTTTTTTTAGAGATTCATTTCGTGCCATGGCAGGCCGTACTTATTCAAATCATCCATAAACTCATCGGGGTCGAACTGCTCCATATTGAAAACGCCTTGCCCTCGCCACTTGCCGGTCAGCATCATCTTTGCTCCGAGCATCGCGGGCACGCCGGTGGTGTATGAGACCGCGTTGCCGCCGACTTCTTTGTATGTTTCGTGGTGGTCGCAGACGTTGTATATGAAAATCTTTTTAGGTTTGCCGGCCTTGACGCCCTCGATGATGCAGCCGATGGATGTCTTGCCGGTGTAGTTCTCCGCGAGCGAGCCGGGTTCGGGCAAAAGCGCTTTTAGAAATTTGAGCGGGACGATTTGTTGTCCTTCGAATTCGACCGGCTCGATGCTCGTCATTCCAACGTTCTGCAGGACGCGGAGGTGTGTCAGGTATTCTTCGCCGAACGTCATCCAGAAGCGGATGCGCTTTAGGCCTTTGATATTTTTCACCAGCGATTCCTCTTCTTCGTGATAGAGCAGATACGCTTTTCGCGGGCCGACCTCGGGAAAATCGAACGTTTGTGAAACGGACATCGGGTCGATTTCGAGCCACTTGCCGTCCTGCCAGTATTTTCCCTTCTGCGTGATTTCGCGGATATTGATTTCAGGATTGAAATTCGTCGCAAATGCCTTGCCGTGACTGCCGGCGTTGCAATCGACGATATCGACGTAATGAATTTCATCGAAATGGTGCTTGGCGGCGTAGGCGCAAAATACATTTGTAACGCCCGGGTCGAAGCCGCTGCCGAGCAGTGCCATTATGCCTTTATTTTTGTATCGGTCCTGATATGCCCACTGCCATTTGTATTCGAATTTGGCGACGTCGGGCGGCTCGTAGTTGGCGGTGTCGAGATAATCGATGCCGGTATCGAGGCACGCGTCCATCAGCGGCAGGTCCTGATACGGCAGGGCGATGTTGAGCAACAGTGCGGGTTTGTATTTTTTGATTAGCGCGACGGTCTGTGTGACGTCGTCGGCGTCGAGCTGCTCGATTTTAATCGGGCGATTGAGCGAGTCGGCGATTTTTTCGCATTTGCTCAGCGTCCTGCTGGCAAGGATTATATTATCGAAAACTTCCGGCACCTGCGCGCATTTGTGCACGACGACGCTGCCGACGCCGCCTGCCCCGACAATCAAAACCGTGCTCATCGCAATTCGTCCTTAAATAATTTCGAGCCAAGTAAAACCAATACCGGTGGTATTTTACCGGCTTAGCGGGCGAATGCAACATTTACGTCTTTGACAATCACGCGGGCCGTGCTAAAATGCGCCAACCGTGCATAAGGAAGTGCGGCAAAACGGTTCGTATGGAGGCGGCAGCGGCAGATGACGATTCTGGCAGGGATTGACGAAGCGGGTTACGGCCCTATACTGGGGCCGCTGGTCGTTTCGTGCACTGCGTTTTCCGTTCCCGATTCGCTGGTCGCCGCGGATATGTGGGCCGTCCTGAAAAAAAGCGTCATCAAAAATCGCAAACACAAATCCGCCAAACTGCTCATCGCGGACAGCAAAAAAGTTTACAGCAAATCCATCGGAATTAAATATCTCCAGCGGGCCTCGTTAGCGATGCTCAAATGCCTCGGCTGTGAGCCGCAAACGTATAATGATGTTCTGTCATATCTCTGTCCCGATTGCCTGGGGCGATTGAAAAAATATCCCTGGCATAATACTTTTGAAAATCAGCAAATCGATTGCGACCGCGCGGATATACGGATTTGCTCGAACGTCCTTATGAAAGATTTTGAACGCAATGACATCAAATTACTTATGCTGCGAAGCGTATGTCTCGATACGGTTTATTACAATGACCTGGTTGAGAAGGTAAATAACAAGGCCAACGTGCTGTTCAGCGCAGCCGCTGACCATTTGTATAAGCTGTGGAATGATTTTCCGAAGGATAATTTGCAGGTAATCCTCGACCGCCAGGGCGGGCGGAGCCATTACAGACCCGCGCTCCAGCGGATTTTCAGCGACGTCGAATTGAGTATTATCGCCGAGAAGGAAAATTGCAGTACGTACGAGCTTAAAAAAGGCTCGCGCACGATGCGTATCCATTTCGTAGTCGGCGGCGACGATAAATTCCTGCCCGTCGCGCTGGCCTCGATGCTGTGCAAATACGTCCGCGAAATCCTTGTCGCGGATATTAACCGTTATTTTCTCAACCTCGAACCGTCGCTCAAACCGACGGCCGGCTACTTCAAAGACGGCCGACGCTTCCTCGCCGATATTAAAACCTACGCCCCGCATATTAAATACGACGCCAACCAGCTCATCCGCTGTCGATGAGCCACAGAGAATTTAAAATCATAGCCACAGAGAGCACAGAGGACACAGAGAAATATAAAAAAATCAAAATCTTCGTTTGTATTGTGGCAAAATGTCTACTGTATTAGTCCGTATTGTGAATGTGTTACTCATAGGGAGGCAAATATGGAACAAAATCAAACAGAACGACTAAACGTTGAGGAAAAGATTAAGAGAAGTTTCATTTTGCTATTTAAAAATGATGAATATTTATTACATACGGAAGTTAATGAAAGGGCTTTAACTCACCAGTTCGCAGTTTATTTGGCGGATGAATTCCTTGGATATAGTGTTGATTGTGAGTACAACCGAAACGGAATTGACAAGAAAAAGCTAAGGTCGTTTAGAAAAGAGATATATTCGGATGATACCGAAGGTGCCACAGTTTATCCCGATATAATTGTTCATCATCGCGGAACAAAAAGCAATTTCATAGTAATTGAAGCCAAAAAAACATCAAATAAAAATCAAGAAGATATTAGAAAGCTGGAAGCATACAAAAAGGAACTTGGTTACAAATACGCAGTTTTTGTTCAATTTCCTGTTGGAAAGGGGTTGGGAGGATTTACAGAAGAAAATATAAGTGAATGTATTGCTTTTATTTAGCTAACTTTTTCTCTGTGAACTCTGTGTTCTATGTGGCTAAATTCTAAGTACCGCGGCGGCTTTGAGTTGGGAGTGTTTCATTTTGAGCAATACTTCGTTGGCATCTTCGAGAGGGAATTCTTCGACGGTCGGTGTAATGCCGATTTCGGCGGCGAGGGGCAGGAACTCTTCGGCGTCGGCTTTGGTGACATTGGCGACGCTTTTGATTTCCTTTTCCAGCCAGAGGTATTTTGCGTAATCGAGCGGCGGGACGGGGGTTTCTTTGCGAATCGCGTTTATTACCAGTCGGCCGCCTCGCTGCAATACGCCGAGCGCGTCGCGGATACATTCGCCGACGGGAGTAAAATCGAGGGCCTTGTCCAGCAAAGCAGGCGGTTTATCGTAGCTTTGGCCTGTCCAGTCTGCGCCGAGGCTCTTTGCCAAATCGATGTGCGACTGAGATTTGGTGAATACGAATACCGGGCTGTTAGGGAATTTGTGTTTTATAACCCAAATCAAAATATGCGCGCAGGCGCCGAAGCCGAACATCCCGACGATTTGGCCGTCTTTAATATCAGCAAGTCGCAGCGCGCGGTAGCCGACCACGCCCGCACAGAGCAGCGGGGCGGCCTGGGAATCGGAAAACCCGTCCGGAAGTTTATACGCGAAGTCCTGGCCGATTGTCATATACTCTGCGTATCCGCCGTCGGCGTCTTTGCCGGTCCATTTTGCGAATTCGCACAAGTTTTCGTTTCCGCGTTTGCAGTATTTGCATTTGCCGCAGCTCGAATACAGCCAGGTGACACCGACGCGAGCGCCGGTTTGGAATTTCGTAACGTCACTGCCTTTATCAGCCACGACGCCGACGACCTGATGGCCCGGCACGACGGGGTGTTTGCCGATTTGGAGTCGGCCTTCGGCCTCGTCAAGGTCGGTATGGCACGCGCCGCAGACGGTGACTTTGAGCAGGATTTGGTCGGCTGCTGGTTCGGGTACGGGTATGTCGGCCGGGTACAGCGGTTTTTGTTCTATCGGTGCAGGTTTATTTAGAAGCATTGCTCTCATTTTTATTACCTCGTGCAGTATGTCCTCGAAGATTTTGTAATCGGCATTTGTAAAAAGGCAGACGACGACTTTTTTAAGCTTTGTACGTCCTTTTAGATAATCGAAAATTGTGCTGAGCATAATTATCGCGCAGCGTCCGACGGGAAAGCCGAATACGCCCGTGCTTATCGCGGGCAGTGCGATGCTCGTGAGATTTTCGCGGTCGGCGATTTTAAGGGAATTGATAACTGCTTCTTCGAGTATTTCATCCCCGTTGTCCTGGCCCATCATCGGCCCGACGGCGTGAATCACGTAGCGGGCCTTGAGATTTCCTCCGGTGGTTATAATCGCACCGCCTGCGGGTATCGTGCCGATTTGGTCACATTGTTTTTGGATTTCCGGCCCGCCCCTTGTTTTAATCGCACCTGCGACGCCGCTGCCAAGGATTAACTGGCTGTTTGCCGCGTTAACTATCGCGTCTGTATCCTGCAGGGAGATGTCACCCTGCACAAGCTCGACCGTGGAATTGTTTATAATCGCCTGCATAATAATTTTTCCTGCCAATATATATTTGTTAAGATTCCAAATTCCCTGTTGGGTGATTATCGCCGGTGCTTAGCTAAAAATCAATAAATTAAACTTCGTCGGCTCGAACGTGTCTCGCTGTAATCGTCGTCACGGGTTCGGCATATCAGGGAAAAATTTTTCTTGCTTAATAGTTCAGAATATATAGAATGATTAATTCGCGTTATCTGATTTAACCTTTGTAGAAGAAAAGAGATACGAAAGGAACTTACGATGGCTGCCAGGAATACCGTTGCATTATCGATTCTCGTTGCGTTGTTTATGTTGTTTTTCATCGGCTGCGCGCCGGAGACCAAGGTTGAAACGCGGACACAGCCCGTGACCGAAGAGCAGGCCGCCGCAGAAGAAGTGATGACGGAAGTTGAGGCAACTCCGCCGGACCAGGACGAGCCGCAAATCGAAACTGCACAGGCTGCCGTCGAGGTTGAGGAGACAAGTGAAACGGTGTCTCCTGCTGTTTATACTTATAAGGCGAATGATTTCTTCAGGAAAGATTACCAGTTTGAACAACCGACTCTTAAAAAGTCCGTCAAAAGGGCAACTGAAGTCAGGTCTGAAATTGTTTTTGACTATGGCGTAAAAGATATCGACTCCGACGGGAATACGACTGCCAAAATTACTATAAAGTCATTGAAATACAAAAACGTCACGGATAGTAACGCAGGGCTTGAGTATGACAGTGCCGACAGTGCCGACAGTCGCAGTGCGTTAAGCCAGCTTATCGGCCAGAGTTATACGATTAAAATTTCCGCCGCTGGTAAGGTTACTGAAATTTCGGATGTTAACGCGGCCCGCGAAGCAGTCCAATATGGTCCGGATGCGACCCTGGCGGGAAGATTGCTGAATGATGAAAATATCAAACTCAGGCACCAGATTTTAGCCCTTCCGGACGATGGATATAAATCACTCAATGCAGACAGCAAGTGGAGCCGGGTCGTGTCGTCGCCAAAAGGGGTGCTGCTGTCTAAAAATCATGAGAAGATGTATGAGGTTAAAAAGATGATTAACGACGCTCGCGGTGAGCTGGCACTGGTAGAAATGAAAGCGATACCTACTTCAAAAAGTGCGGAACAATCGTCCCCTGACGCCTTCAACGACTTTTTTGACACTAATGACGATTTCTATGGCCAGTTGCTGATTGATGTTAATACCGGCAAAGTTTACGAATACCGGGAAAATTTCAGGAGCAACTACTTAGCCGCTCAGCTTCCCAAGCAGGCAACGGACGCAACTAAGCCTGATGTTCTCGAGCTTGCCTTTGTGCAAGAGCACAGTATTGAACTGGTAGAATAAAGGCGTTGTTTTAGCGGTTAATCCGTTGTGATAATATTCAAACAACAGGCGGCGGTGGGATTCGAACCCACGAATATCGGTTTTGCAAACCGACGCCTTAGGCCACTTGGCTACGCCGCCGTGTAAACCACGTAATTTACCCGCAAGACAGGCTTTCTGCAACCAAAAATATCATTCTTTATTCGTTCGGCGGCTGCTTCAATGAAAAACGAATAACGGCAAAAGCCTTTATTATCGGAATCAGCACGCTATATAGCCTGCGGAGCCACAGGGGCCGGTTTTGTGCTTTTAAATCGTAAGAATTTTTGTTATAATTACGTCTATTGAAGGGGGTACAGACCCTTGTGATAAAGACGCACATCGAACACTGAGGGTTGCATCTTTTGGGTGCGTAACTTTACGGCAGGCAATAAATTACGATGTCCCAGCGTTCTTTATTTAGGATGGGGATTTGCTTTGACTTGGAGCAGGGGCAGAATTATGGCGCACGGGTTTTTTAAATCCGCGTTTGTTTACAGTAGTCTGGCCGCAGTTTGCGGACTGGTCCTGCTTTGCAGTTGCAGTACGGAAAAATACAAGGCCGAAGCTGATAAGCAAAGCTATGAAATTATCGATGCGGCCTGGCACGAGGACTTCGGCCCGCAGGTTAATTATAAAATCAGCGATGTGCTGCCTGCTGCGGGTTCAATCGTAGACTCGAATGTTCCAGCCGACGGGGTTATAACGCTTCCCAAGGCGGTCGAACTTGCGACAGCTTATAACCGCGATTATCAGCGGCAGAAGGAATTATTATATCTCAGCGCATTGGACCTGACCGGCGTTATGCACGATTACGAAATGCAGTGGTTCGGCACGGTGGATTTCACTTATCTCAAGCAGCTTGAATCTGAAAATGTTACGTATCCAATTCGCGATGGTGCCGGCAATGTGACAGGAACTTACTCAAATGTCAATTACAGCACCGAAGAACGGTTGGCTAAATCGGACGCGCTCGGTTTCAGCCAGCTTCTTGCGGACGGGACGCAAATAGGCGTGGCAATCGCGCTCGACTGGAGCAGATTTCTTACCGGCGACCCGCGCGAGAGCCTGACATCCGTTCTTACTGCCACGATATCGAAGCCGCTGCTGCGAGGGGCCGGGCGGACAGTCGCACTTGAAGCACTTACGCAGGCCCAGCGAAATGTGCTTTATCAGGTTCGAGCGTTCAGCCGGTACAGAAAAACTTTTGTCGTATCAATCGTTAATGACTATTACCGTGTGCTGCAGAGACGCGATGAAGTGAAAAACGCCGAGAGTAACTACGAGCGGCGAGGCCAGTCTGTAGATAGGCTGAAAATGGAGGCCGAGGCAGGCCGGCGTAATCGATTCGAAGTTGACCAGGCTGTTCAGGACTGGCTTCGGGCGAAGGACAGTCTTGTAAGTGCGCAGGAAAGATACTCCCAGTCGCTCGATGAATTTAAAATCAGGCTCGCGCTTCCGACTGATGCAAATATCGTGCTGGACCCCAACGCGTTGAAACAGCTTGAGCAGGTCGTAATAACGGAAGTTCCATTCGGTCTCGAAGAAGCGGTTGATTTCGCGATTGCTAACCGGCTCGACCTGGCGACCAGCGCCGATTTGGTCGATGATGCCGAGCGCAAAGTGGCGGTGGCTGAAAATAATCTCGGGGCCGAGCTGAACCTGGTGGCAAGCGCGGAGGTGGATTCGACCGGGCGAAGCAGGATAGGCCGGCTGCCCGTTCACCTTGGTGATTACGCGCTTGGGCTTGAAGCGGATTTGCCGCTGGACAGATTGGCAGAGCGAAACGCCTATCGCGAAAGCCTGATAAGTTTTACACAGGCTCAGCGGCAGTACGACCTCGACCGTGATACAACAGCGCTGGAAGTGCGAAACGCGTACAGGCAGCTCTCGGAAGCGGCCCAGCGATACCAGATTCAGAAAAACAGCCTTGAATTGGCCCAAAAGCGAGTGGAAAGCACCACTATGCTGCTCCAGGAAGGGCGGGCATCAACGAGAGACCTGCTCGAATCGCAGGACGCACTGCTCGAAGCGCAAAATAACGTAACCGCAACGCTTATAGACCACGCGATTGCGAAACTGAACTTTTACAGGGATATCGGCGTATTGCAGGTCAGGCCGGACGGTATGTGGCAGGAAGACTAATGGTTAAAGAATTATTCCAAAACGCAAAAGATAAGTACGCCAAAAATAAACGCGCAGTGTTTATCGCGGGCGGTGTCATCGCGGTCATCGCGTTTATCGTGTTTATAGCAGCGGCCAAGGAAAAGACTCAAACTTCCGGCAAGACCGTGCAGCTTACAACTCATACGGTTACACGGGGCGATTTGGTAATCAGCGTTGCCGAATCAGGCAATATAAAGTCCATCGATTCGACCGATTTGAAATCGGAGGTCGAAGGCCGAACGTCCATAATAAGCATCGTCGATGAAGGTACGCTAATCACCGAAGAGGACGTCAAAAACGGAAAAATCCTCGTCGAGCTTGATTCATCCTCGATAAGACAAAAGCTCGCACAGCAGGAAGTGACGTTCTCGAACGAACAGGCCGGTTATGAAGAAGCGAAAGAATCACTCGCAATTCAAATCAAGCAGAACGAAAGTGACATCAAGGCCGGCGAGCTGAAAGAGCTTTTCGCGCAGATGGATTTCAAAAAATTCCTCGGCGAAACTCTCGCCAATACCGTACTTCAAAAACAAATCGATGACCCTAATCGTCCGATTGATTACGAAGCCCTTCTTGCAAATGAAAATTTGGGCGGTGAAGCACTGAAAAGGCTCAAAGAGCTTTCCAATGACATCAGCATTACCGAAAGCGAGCTTAACCGCGCGAAGAAAAGCCTCGAAGGCACCGAACGGCTTTTTGAAAAAGAATACGTCGCAGAAATGGAATTGATAGCCGACAGGCTCGATGTGCAGAGTCTCGAAGCAAAAATGGAAAACGCGATAATCGCGCTGGACCTGTACAAGCTTTACGAGTTTCCAAAGCAGTGTCAGGAGCTGCTCGAAAATTACCACGAGACCGCACGCGAGCTTGACCGTATAGAGGCAAGGGCACGCTCGAAGCTCGCGCAGGAAGAAGCCAGACTGCGCAATAGAGAAGCGACCTACAATCTCCAGAAGGAAGAGCTCGAAAAGTACAAAAAACAATACGCGGCCTGCACAATCAAGGCTCCTGTTCCCGGACAGATAGTTTACGGCTCGAGTCTGCTTGACAACAGGATGCGTGATAACCAGTTAATAGAGATAGGCGCCGAAGTTTATGAACGCCAGCGAATCATTTCGATTCCGGATACCAGCCAGATGAAGGTTGAAATAAAGGTGCACGAGACATGGATTGGCAAAGTTCGGCCGGGCCAGAAAGCGATTATCAGCATCTCGGCGTTCCCGGACCAGACTTTCAACGGTACAGTTCTTAAAAAAGCGCCGCTGGCCGACCCGGAAAACTGGCGAAATCCAGATTTGAAGGTGTACACTACCGACGTTTCAATCGACGGCGACAATAGTGAGATTAAGACCGGTATGAGCGCGCGGGTCGAGATTATTATCAGCCGTTTGCGCAATGTTCTTACCGTCCCAATCCAGGCGGTAGTTTCCGAGGGCGGTCAGAAATACTGCTATCTCAACAATCCCGGCGGTGCGAAGAGACAGCCGGTCGAGACGGGCCAGTTCAACGCGAACTTCGTTGAAATAAAATCGGGGCTTCGCGAAGGAAATAAAGTATTGTTGAACCCGCCGCGGGTTAAAGAGGCTCGTAAAGAGCAAAGAGATACCGAACCAAACCAGGGCGTACAACCGCAGGAAATTCCGCAAAACGAGGAACAGCCTTCTGAAGAGTCCCAGCCTTCCGTCAATATGCCGCAGCCGGGGCAGTTCGACCCGAACGAGATGAAAAAATGGGGAACGCCTCCGGAAGGCTTCGACCCGAACGAAATAAAGAAAATGGACAACTTGCCCAAGCCGCCGCAGGGTATGCAGGGCCAATCGCAGGGCGGGAATTCACAAAGGCCAAGGAGACAAAGGCCTCAGCAATAATTCACTTGCGTATTTTTTGCGAGGGGTGATTTTCTGATATGGCGGTAGTGCAGATACAAAAATTATCGAAGACTTATATGATGGGCCAGAACCTGCTTTATGCCCTTCGCGAAGTGGACCTGAACATCGAACAGGGACAATACGTCGCGGTGATGGGGCCGAGCGGCTCGGGCAAATCGACTCTGCTTAACCTGCTGGGCTGCCTCGACCGGCCAAGCTCCGGTAATTATTTCCTTAACGGCCAGGACGTCAGCTCGCTCGACGATTCCGAGCTTTCGAAGATTCGCGGAAAAGAAATCGGGTTCATCTTCCAGTCATACAACCTCATCGCACAGCTTAATGTAATGGAAAATATCGAGCTGCCTATGTTCTATCAGGGTTTTTCGTCGGCCGCCAGTGCCGCAAGGGCAAAGGAGCTTGCTGTTATGGTCGGGCTTGGCGAAAGACTCGGACACCGGCCGTTCGAACTGAGCGGCGGTCAGCAGCAGAGGGTCGCGATTGCTCGTGCGCTTGCCAATGACCCGGTTGTGCTGCTCGCCGATGAGCCGACGGGAAATCTCGACTCGGCCAGCGGTTCGGAAATACTTTCAATCCTCGATGAGCTGCATTCGAGAAATAAAACGCTCATCATCGTTACTCACGACGAAACTATCGCTAAAAGAGCGCAAAGAACGATACATCTGCGCGATGGGAAAATAGACAGGGACTATCTGAACTGATATGAATATTTACGCGCTCAAAGGAACTGTTAAACTCGGCATCAAGAGCCTTTGGATGCACCGTCTGCGCTCCATACTTACAACGCTTGGCATTGTGTTCGGCGTCGCCTCGGTTATCGCGATGCTTGCCATCGGCGCCGGCGCGAGCAAGGAAGCTCAGGATGCGATTGCCCGCCTTGGCAGCACTAATCTTATTATCGAAACCGTTCGCCCGCCGCAGGAACAGGGCGTATCATCATCGACCACAAATAACGTGCTTCGTTACGGGCTTACGTACAAAGATGCCGAGGCAATTCGCGAGACGCTGCCGCAGGTTCAGGTGGCGGTTCCGGTGAGAGAGATTCCCGGTGAGGCCCGGTGCCTGACGAGGCAGGCCACTGTTTCAATAATCGGCACTGTCCCCTGGTACACCGAAATTGCGCCGGTGCAGGTCGAGAGCGGAAGATTTTTAAGCAGCACCGATGTAAACTATCAGCTCTCGGTTTGCGTAATCGATTCGTCGCTTGCGCAGAGGCTGTTTATGTTCGAAGAGCCGCTCGGCAAATATATTCGCATCGCCGGCAATTATTATCTTGTCATAGGCACAACCCAGTCAGGCTCGCAAACGGTTGCTGCCGCTGCGATGAATAAAAAGGAAGAATCGACCTCGTCGGCGCAAAGCGGACTGGGCAAGGTTTATATTCCGGTTACAACCGCGCGCTCCAGATTTTCGGAAGTGGCTGCGAGCTTCGGCTCAGGCGGTTTTTCCGTCGAGTGGGTTGAACTTCAGAAAATCATCGTCAAGGTGCCGAACAACGACGAAGTCCTCCCGACGTTCGAAGTGCTCAGCTCATTGTTAACCCGGCTGCACGAAAAGCAGGACTATAAAATTATCGTTCCGCTCGAATTGTTGCGCGAGGCCGAGCGTACAACACGGGTGTTCAGTATCGTGCTCGGTTCTATCGCGGCCATATCGCTGCTGGTCGGCGGCATCGGCATTATGAATATTATGCTTGCGACCGTCAGCGAACGCACTCGCGAAATAGGAATTCGTCGTGCCCTCGGCGCGAAAAAACGCGACATCATTACGCAATTTCTCGCCGAAACTTTATTGCTTACGCTCGCCGGCGGCATAATCGGTATCGTGGTCGGCTCGGTGATTCCGTTCCTTGTTACGAAATTCGCCGAAATGGCGACCGTCATAACCGGCTCTTCGCTGCTGCTGGCGTTCGGTATCAGCGCGTTGATAGGCCTTACGTTCGGATTGTATCCGGCCTGGCACGCCGCGAATATGAATCCCATCGAATCACTTCGCCACGAGTAAAGCTCGCAATTTCTGCGGTGTTGACGAATCATTTCTTTGCTCATAGAATGACTGCCGGTAACAGTGCTTTAATTCTATTCGGGAATCGCAATGATTAACGTCAATGAAAATTATCTAAAATTGCAGTCGGGTTATCTGTTTCCGGAAATCGGCAGGCGCGTCAGGGCGTTTGCCGCCGAAAATCCGAAAGCCGACATAATCAAAATGGGCATCGGTGATGTCACTCAGCCGCTGGCGCCGGTCGTAATTGAGGCGATTCACAAGGCCGCCGACGAAATGGCTGATATTAAAACCTTCAGGGGCTACGAAGACAGCGGTATCGGCTACGAATTTCTCAGAAGTGCAATTCTCGAAAATGATTTCAAGGCCCGCGATGTCGACCTCGAACTCGACGAAATATTCGTCAGCGACGGCGCGAAATGCGACACGGCCAATATTCAGGAAATCTTCGGCACTGATAACACCGCGGCCGTGACCGACCCTGTCTATCCGGTTTATATTGACTCCAATGTAATGGCGGGGCGAACAGGCAAAGCACAATCGCAGGGCCGATACGGCCGAGTTGTCTATTTGCCGTGCAATGAGGATAACGATTTTGTCCCGGCTTTGCCTGATGAGCCGGTCGATATGATTTATCTATGCTATCCCAATAATCCCACCGGCGCGGTCGCGACAACCGAGCAGCTAAAAATCTGGGTCGATTACGCTCGTGAAAATAAAGCCGTTATTCTTTTCGACGCAGCCTATGAAGCGTTCATTACGGATTCGGGAATTCCGCACAGCATTTACGAAATCCCCGGCGCAAAAGAGGTCGCTATCGAATTTCGCAGCTACTCCAAAACAGCCGGCTTTACCGGCGTGCGATGCGGTTATTGCATAGTGCCGAAAACTCTCAAGGCGTACAAATCCGATGGTACTGCCGTTGGCGTTGGGCCGTTGTGGGCAAGGCGGCAAACCACAAAATTCAATGGCGTGTCATATATTACACAGCGAGCAGCGGAGGCCGTTTACAGCACGCGCGGCAAAAAACAAGTTCGTGACACCATTAAAATCTATATGGACAACGCGAACAGGATTCGTGAAGGACTTATTCGGCTCGGCTATATCGTTTACGGCGGTGTCAACGCTCCTTACATCTGGCTCAAGACGCCTGACGATATGACCTCGTGGGATTTCTTCGATTTCCTGCTCAATGAAGCGAACATCGTCAGCACTCCAGGCTCCGGCTTCGGGGCCGCGGGCGAGGGGTATTTAAGACTGACCGCGTTTGCACTACCTGAGAACGTCAAAAAAGCAATGCAGCGTTTCTCGGAGCTTTGAATTAAAACAAATGACAATATCAGTCACCGCATATATCGGCCTTGGAACCAATCTCGGTGATAGGGTGCAAAATATCGCGCAGGCTAAGCAGGCATTGAGCGGACTGAAAAAAACGACTTTAATTTCAGCTTCGACCGAAATTGAGACCGAGCCGTTAGGACATACTAATCAGCCGAAATTTTTAAACGCTGTTGCTCAAATCAATACAGAATTATCACCCGAAGAGCTTCTTGCCAAATTGCTCGAAATTGAAACTTCGCTCGGCAGAGAACGAAAACAAAAATGGGCCTCGCGAACTATCGACCTTGACCTGCTGCTGTACGGCGATGGAATAATCGAATCTGAAAATCTCACCGTCCCGCATAAACAGATGCACCTGCGCTCGTTCGTTCTGAAAGGTCTTTGCGAATTGGATCGGCAGCTTATTCATCCGCTGCTCGGCGTAACTGTCGCTGAATTAGCTGCCCGATTGAACGGCTGTGATTACACGCTTGATGCCGCTCGGCCGCAATATATCACGATCGCGGGACTAATCGGCGTGGGCAAAACGACGCTCGCGACAAAACTGTGCGGGCATCTTGACGCGGATTTGCTGCTCGAACCATACGATACCAATCCGTTTCTGCCGAAAGTTTACGCGGGCAGACAGGAGCTTGCGCTGCATTGCCAGTTATATTTCCTGCTGAATCGCGTCGAGCAATTAAACCCGGCCAATTTTCCGCTGGGCCGAATGCTCATCAGCGATTACGTTTTCGAAAAAGATATGATTTACGCAAAACGCTCGCTCAGTTCCGAACAGTTTGCTGTTTACGATTCGTTATACCCGGATTGTGCCGCGAACGTCATAAAACCCATCCTCGTAATTTATATGCGTGACACCGCCGAGCACTGCCTCGACCGCATACACTACCGCAATCGCCCGTACGAGCAAAAACTCGATACGTATTTTTTGTCGATGCTTGACGCGGATTATGAGGAATTATTCGCAAGCTGGACGAACTGCCCGGTCATAAGACTGTCGACATCCGAATTTGACTGCACACGCCCGGCCGATATGGATTATATAATTTCACAGATTTCAGCTTATACTACTTTTAAAACTGCTGAGCAGTAAAATGGAAATCGCCAAGACCATAGCAGATGCACGAAAATTCGTAGCTGCCGCCCGTAAGCAAGGCAAAGCAGTCGGTTTTGTCCCCACTATGGGCGCTCTGCACGTCGGCCATATTTCTCTTTTCAAAGCCGCACGCAGCCAAACAGATTTTGTTGCCGTCAGCATTTTTGTAAACCCGACGCAGTTCGGGCCCAATGAAGATTTTGATAAATACCCCCGGCCCATCGAAGATGATTTACGAATCTGCCGCGAGCAGGGCGTTGACCTGGTCTTCGCTCCGCAGGTTAATGAAATGTACCCGACTCAAAATATCACATGGGTGAACGTCGAGCAGCTTACCGATTCACTGTGTGGTCGGAGCCGACCCGGACATTTTCGCGGCGTCACAACCGTCTGCGCAAAACTATTCAATATCATTCAGCCCGATATTGCATTCTTCGGCCAAAAAGACGCCCAGCAGTGTATTGTAATCAAGCGAATGGTAACCGATTTGAATATGCCGTTGAAAATCCAAATCTGCGATACGATTCGCGAGGACGATGGACTGGCCGTCAGCAGCAGAAACAAATATCTCAATGACGCCGAGCGAAAAGCTGCTTTGCTGATTTACAAATCGCTGCTGCAGGCGAAACAACTTGTAGAATCCGGTATCGGCGAAACAAAAAAAATAATTGCTGAAATGAAAAAGACACTCGCTATGTCGGAATTGCTCGCACCGGAATACATCGAAATCGTCGAACCCGAAACACTAAAGCCTCTCGAATCGGCAAAAGGGCGGGTTTTCATCGCAGTTGCGGCCTGTTGCGGCTCGACCCGGCTGATTGACAACATTCTGGTGGACTCGTCGGGAAATTAATATATAATGCAACTTTTTGTTTGTTGGAAGTTTTTACCGGGGCCAATCAGATGTTTGTGAAGCTGCTCAAAAGTAAAATGCATCGTGCCAGGGTAACAGCCGCGCGGCTCGATTATCCCGGAAGTATCGAAATCGACACGGAGCTGATGGAGGCCTGCGGGCTGCTGCCGTACGAATCGGTACTCGTCGCAGACCTTAGTAACGGAAACCGTCTGGAAACTTACGCCGTTCCGTCGGAGCCCGGCTCCGGCAACGTAATCATTCTCGGTGCTGCCGCTCGGCTGGTGAATCCCGACG
>JBBABK010000003.1:0-21897 GCA_041657685.1 Phycisphaerae bacterium
AAACTGAGCATTTCGGGCCTTCGCCGTGACAGAACCAAAATGCCCTGGATTCGTCGTCATCGAGGTCAATTACCGTCGCGGCCACGGTGCAGGGATCGTTCGGGTCGAGACTGCGGATGTTCAGCCACTTGCCGTAAAAGGACATACCCTGCTCAACCCAGGTGCGGAGATGTACGCCGGGCATCAATATAATGGTATCTCCGAAACCGGGGGCATTGGCAATTGCAGCTGCGATTGACTTCTTTGGGCCGTGCAGGCCGTCCCAGGTTGGTGCAAGGCCGTCGTAATTATTACTGCCGTTATCGTAATCGACGTAAAATGTTATACCCGGGGCGGTCGGGATTCCCGAATAGTCGTACTCGACAGAATTTTCGTATTCGTCACCGTCCGGGTTGCCGTTTGGCTCGGCTATGTTCGGGTCGTGCATAAATGCAAGTTCCCACCAATCCGGCAGGCTGTCGGTATCAGAATCAATAAATTCATCCGCGCCGATATCGACGGCGGCGTCAAGTGTGCGAAGCTCACCGTGAATGTCCCTGTCCGGGACGTTGACATCGGTGCCGGAGTTGATGCAGGGTGAATTGGCCGTCAGAAGGCAATCGCGTGTGAGCATCGGCGGTGCGTCAATGTTGTTTGTTCCGCCTGCCCAGCCGCCCTGGATGTTGCAATAGCTCACGTTCAAACCGGTGACATTGTCGAATAACTGATAGCCGTAATTGTCGTAAACGATACAGTTGAAAATCGAGGCCATCGGAGCATCGAGGTATATGCCGCCGGCGACATACATAGATTCATCGGGATACGGTATCGAATTTTTGTAAATCGTGCAGTTGGTTACCACGGCCGAGCTGTCACAGTAAGCACTAATCCCATTGCCATAATTGTAGCTGGAAATGCAGTTGTAAATCGCGGCATTATCACAGCCCGCTATGATTCCCCGTGCGTTGTAGCTGGCTCGGCAGCTAAAAATCAAGGTATCGCCATCTTCGCATTTTATTGCGGTCCTGTTGCGAGTCACTTCACAGCCGACTATTGTCATATTGGACTGCTCGGCGGTTATTCCGTCGGCATTGTTTTTGTCTATGGTGCAGCCAATAATTGCAGGCGAGCCTTCGATTATGTTTATTGCACCGCCCATAGTACTGGTGTTGCCGGAAATAACGCAGTTCATAATTACAGGGCTTGCCTGATAAATATTGATAGCGGGGCCGGGATAAGAATCTGCTTGTAACGATGTGGTTGAATAAAATCCTCCCATAATAGGCGTTTGTACACGCACTGTAGGGAAACCCGGCCATTGTAAATCGGCATCAATATAAGGAGCCCACCAATACGGGTCGTCCAGAATATCACCAAAATCAGGCAGTAATTCAAAAGTGTTCGAAGACTCCGAATCCTTGGTGGTTTGCTCAAAAGTGACTATAGTATCTGGAGGTTCCAGGATGCCGTTAATAATAGTAACGCCGGCAAGGACGCTGTTGGGTCCTTCGTTTCTTTGGAAGATGAATCCGCGGCCGTTTTGCTGACAATCTATGATGGTGGAAGCTACAATCGAACCGTTATTTGGATCCTGTGAACGGACGGTTATGGCCCTGGAATTGAAGTCGATGTTATAGTTCCCGGTGCCGGTGTAAGTTCCGGGGGCGATTATGATTTCGTCACCATTTATAGCCGCGTTTATGGCGGACTGGATTGTAGTGAAATCGGCGGGGCCGTCGTCATCGACGGTGTAAGTCGCGGCTAATGTGGGAAAAGAAAGAACAATGAAAATAAATAGGATTACAGCTTTCATATCTTGCCTCCGAAAAGCTCACAAAAACAAGGGTATTGTAGAGGACAAGTGACGGAAAAGCAACAGAAAAACAGTTAATTAGTTAGTGGTTAATTGGTTAATTTAAAACCCCGCCACATCCCGATAAAAAAATCGGGAATGATGGCGGGGCTAAATATAAAAAGAAACCCACGGCACAGGTCCGTGGGCTAAACCAGTTGATTAAAAGTACGTATAATTTTAATCGAATGTAACGTTGATTGATTTATCGTTTTTGGATAATGTCACTTTCTTTTCTTTTCCGTCGGCGGTGATAATGTAGTCGCCATAAAATGCGCGGGTTTTGAATGAGCCGTTAGGGTCGGCGGCGCCGGCGGTATCGGTCCACCATTTTTTATAGACAAGCTCGCGGTATGCATCGGCCTGCGGAGTAGGAGTCCAGTCGGCTTTCCACATCGCGGTTTGCGGCATCCAGTGGTCGCCGGCCCAGAAGCCCCACATAATAATCGCTTCGACGTTCGGGTGGGCGAAGAGAATTGGGAATACACGGTTAAATTCTTCGGCTATACCTTCTTCGGTATCGGCGGCAAAAAGACATTCGGTGATTTTAATCGGGAGGTTGAATTCAGACAGCCGGTCGAGCACTTTCTGGACATCTGTGCTTTTGGTTTCGGCGCGGCCTGAGGAATCATTTTTGAGCGAAGAGATAAAATGCGCCTGGCAGCCTATGCCGTCGATGGGGACACCTGTTGTAAGGAGGTTTTCGATTTGTTCGATGTAGCTGCTTCTGTTGTAGCCTCCTTCGACGAGTATGCCGTAATCATTTACGAATAGTTTGACGTTCGGGTTGCCTGCTTTTGCCATCCAGGCCATCGCGTTGACGATTCCGTAGCCGAGGCGGCGGCGGAAGAACGTGCCGTTCACCATTTCGTTATTGAGGTCGAATTCTTCGATTCGGCCTTTGAAATGTTCGGTGACGCCGGTGGCGCGTTTTTGCACGTATGAACGGAGGTCATCGTTATTGAGTCGTTTCAGCCAAGGCATTATGTACTCGTCTTTTTCCCAGAAGATGCAGTGGCCTCGCATTTTGATATTTCGTTCGTTGCAGAGTTCGTAGATTCTGTCGGCCATATAATAATCGACTTTGCCGCGGACAGGTTCGCAGTCATACCATTTGAGCGCGTTTTCGTGGACGGCGTAGTTGAAGTTTTGTTCGAGGATTTGCAGATATTTTTCGCGGTCATCGGCGGACATCGGTTTGCCGCTTTTTTCGGCGAGGCTGTCGGGGACAGCTGTGCCGAAGAGAAATTCGTGGCGGGTTTGTTTGACTGTGACTTTTGAGCCGGGTTTTGTAATGACGGTTATGTCGCCCATGCGGATTTCTGATATTCGCTGGTCGATAGCTTCTGGTGAAACTTTTGCTGCCATATCTTCTGCTCCAAAACAGTTATTTACGAAAAACATAATTATAGCGATAAGTGATAATACTTCGGTTCTGTTCATTGCCAAGCTCCTTATTGGATTACAAAATTCGAGATGATAATATAACTGGGAATTGTGAAAAAATAAAGGCAAAACTATACGAGCGGTTACGGTTGAAATAGGAAGGCGGATAACTTACACTTTCGATTATGAAGGAAAAAATAATAGATTTTCACGTGCACGCGTTTCCGGATTCGCTCGCGGCGGCGGCGATGAAGAAGCTGGTGGATGATGCGCCGGGTGTCGAGGCGTATCTCGACGGGACGCTGGGACAGCTTATCAGCAGTATGGACAGGTGCGGGATTGAAAGAAGCGTTTTGTGCTGCATCGCGACCAAGCCCAAGCAGTTCGAGCCGATATTCGAGTGGTGCAGGCAGATTCGCAGCGACAGGATTATACCGTTTCCGTCGGTGCATCCGGATGATGAGCGGGCGGTTGAGCGGATTGAAAAAATCAAAGACGCGGGATTTGTCGGTATTAAGTTTCATCCGAACTACCAGGATTTCTGGCTGAACGATGCGCGGATGGACGCAATTTATGATGCGGCGGCGAAGCTCGGTTTGATAGTGGTGATGCATACGGGCTATGACGTTGCGTTCGAGTTTGACAGGCGGGCGGATTGCGAACAGATATTGAAAATTGCGGCGCGATGGCCCGATTTGAAATTTATCGCGACGCATCTCGGTGGATGGAAGATGTGGGACGAAATGCGCGAGGGATTTATCGGCAAAAAGATTTACACGGAGATATCGTTCGGGCTGGATGAGTTGGGGCGCGAGGCTGCGAGGGAGATGCTGATGCGTCACCCGGCGGAATATATATTGTTCGGGACGGATTCGCCGTGGACGCAGCAGGAGCGGACGCTGGAATTGCTGCGTGAACTGGAGCTGCCGGGCGAACGGCTTGCAAAGATACTGCACGGCAACGCGGAACGGCTGCTTGGGTTGTGATGCGTCTAAATCGTTGACAGGGGCACAGCGGGGCGTTAAGGTATCAAGCTGACTATTTATTGGAGTAATTTTGTATGAAGGTACTGGTTAGCTGGCTGAGTGATTATGTCGAGACCGGGTTATCGGCGGAGGAAATCGCGGAGATTCTGAGCGATTTGGGATTTCCGAACGAGGGGATAGAACATTTAAATAATGACGCGGTGATTGATTTGGAAGTGACGAGCAATCGCGGGGATTGTCTCGGTTATATCGGTGTGGCGAGGGAGCTTGCGGCTGCGACGGGTAAGGAATTGAAGCTGCCGAAAATCGAACTTATAGAATCAGATAAAGACGTGAACGGAATTTGCTCGGTGCAGATTGGTGAGCCGGAGTTGTGCGGGCGGTATACTGCGCGGGTGATTGAGGATGTCACGGTGGGGCCAAGCCCGGAATGGATAAGGAGCAGGCTGGAAGCGATTGGGATGCGGAGCGTTAATAATGTAGTCGATGCGACGAATTACGCAATGATGGAGACGGGACAGCCGCCGCACGCTTTTGATTATGCCAAAATAAAAGAAGGCAAAATCATCGTGCGAAAAGCCAGGGCGGGCGAGCGGATAATAAGCATCGACGGCAGCAAGTGTGAACTGATGGCCGATATGCTGGTGATAGCGGACGCCAGGGAGCCGGTCGCGGTGGCCGGCGTGATGGGCGGGCTTGAAACGGAAGTGGGGGACAATACAAAAACGATTTTGCTGGAAGAGGCGTATTTTTCTCCGGTAAGCGTGCGCTCGACGAGCAGGGCACTTGCGCTGCCGTCGGAGGCGGCGTTTCGGTTCGAGCGGATTGTGGATATCGCGAATATCGAATGGGCGTCAAAGCGGACGGCACAATTGATTGTGCAGGTTGCTGGCGGCAGGGCGGCGAAGGGAATTGTTGACGTATATCCGGCTAAGAGCGAAACGAAGAAAGTGGCAGTAAGATTGTCGCGGATAAATCACCTGCTGGGGATTGATGTGCCGGCTGATGAGGCAATAAATATTTTGCAGAGATTGAATTTCGAACCGGCGCAAAATGGTGATGTGATTACATGCTCGGTTCCGACGTGGCGGAGTGACGTGTATCGCGAGGCGGATTTAATCGAGGAGGTCGCGAGGCATTACGGTTTTAATAAGGTGCCGGTCGAGAGGAAAATCGAAATTGAGGTGCGGCCTGTCGATGAGCGGCAAAAACTATATTCGACGATTGGAAAGTTTCTTAACGGGTGCGGGTTTTATGAAACGGTGAACGTCAGTTTCGTCGAAGATGAGGCAGCCGAAATATTCGGGCAAGCGGGAGAGCGTGGGCATCTGTCGGTAAAAGACGTAACTCGAAGAAGCGCGAATCTGCTGCGGTCGAGCCTGCTGGGTTCGCTGGCGGAGGTTGCGAAAATAAATGCCAACGCGGGCAATCGGCCTATGCGGGTGTTTGAAATTGCGGATACATTCATACCGAGCGGAGACAAGCTGCCGATTGAGAGAACGAAGCTGGCGATTTTGTGCGACAGCGATATGCGGGATTTGCGAGGCGTGGCCGAAGGAGTTATTAGTTGTGTCGCAAAGGACGCGACGGTGGAATTTAAGGCTGCTGATGTCGCGTGGGCACGGGCCGGTGCGAAGATTCTGGTAAACGGACAGGAAATCGGCGAGGCGGGGGTGATGTCGGATGCGGCGAAGGCGAAGTATGATTTGGAAGAGGTGCCGATTTGCGCGGCGGAGGTGGATTTCGACAGTTTGCAGCAAATGAAGAAGCAGGACGTTATGTTCAGTCCGCTGCCGAGATTCCCGGCGATTGACAGGGATTTATCGCTGTTAATCGATGAGGCGGTGAAGTGGGAAGATATTATCATCGCTATCAATCAGGCAGGATGTGAGAAATTAGAGCAGGTGCAGTTTGTCGGGATATATCGCGGCAAGGGCGTCGAGGCGGGCAAAAAGAGCCTGACGCTGACTCTGCGGTTCAGGGATGAGGACGGGACGCTGACGCACGAGCAGGTGGACGAATTCCAGGAAAAGATTTTCGGCTGCATCGCGGGACAAACCGGAGCTGTATTGCGTACGGCGTAATATTATAGTAACGGCTGAAGCGGAGGTGTGCTAAAGCTATGAATGATTTCGAGCGGTTCGAGCAGTTAATCAGAAACGGCGCGGGGTGTGTTTCCATTGTCACCTATGAGGAGTCGTACGCGCTGGATATCGCGCGGTCGGCAGCGATGGGGCTGGGCAGGGATTTGTGGGTATGGTCGATTGCGGACGGTGTGTGGGACGGACTGCTGGAGGGCAGCCCGGTGATTGCGGGGACGGATAAGCCAAACGCGGGGCTTGAAAACCTGGCGGGTGCGAAGGACGGGGCGATTTGCGTGACACTGGATTTGGCGACGCATCTGCGGGACGGAAAGATTCTGCGGACGCTGCGGAATATTATCGAGGCGTTCGAGATAAGCGAATCGGTGCTGGTGATGATTGACTGCGAAGACAAGCTGCCGGAGGTGGTCAAGGCGTATGCCAAGCCGTTCGAAATTTCGTACCCGGACGAAAAGGAGTTAAAGGAAATTATTCGCAGGACGCTGCTGCGGCTGCACAGCAAAAAGCCTGTCGAGATTGGAATATCACACGCGGGACTCGAAGCGATTGTGAAAAATCTGCGCGGGCTGACGCGGCGGCAGGCGGAGAATGTAATCAGCGAAGCGATAACCAGGGACCAGAAATTTCACGACGCCGATATTAATTCGATTATCGCGGGCAAGCGGCGGATGCTGCAAAGGTCGGGGCTGCTCGAATATATCAAAACGCCTTTGACGCTGGATGAAATCGGCGGTATGCGGCGGCTGAAGGAATGGCTGCGGCAGAGGCAGGATGCGTTTACGAGCGAGGCGGAGCGGTTCGGATTGACTGCGCCGCGAGGTGTAATGATGTTAGGCGTGCAGGGCTCGGGCAAGAGTCTGTGCGCTAAGGCGATTGCGACGGCGTGGCGGCAGCCGTTATTGCGGCTGGACCCGAGTTCGCTGTACGCAAGTTATATCGGCGAATCGGAGAGGAACCTGCGCGATGCGCTGCAGCAGACGGAGATGATGTCACCGGTGGTGTTGTGGATTGACGAAATTGAAAAAGGATTTTCGTCGGCGGCGAGCAGAAGCAGCGACGGCGGATTATCGCAGCGGATGTTCGGAACGCTTTTGACGTGGCTGCAGGAGCGCGAGGCGCCGGTTTTCGTGGTGGCGACGGCGAACGATATCGGTGCACTGCCGCCGGAATTATTGCGAAAGGGGCGGTTCGACGAGATATTTTTCGTGGATTTGCCGAGGGCGGAGGTGCGCAAGGAAATATTCGCGATTCATCTGAAGAAATGCAATCGTGAGCCGAAGAATTTCGATTTGAAAAAACTGGCCGATGCGAGCGAGGGCTACAGCGGAGCGGAAATCGAGCAGGCGGTTATATCGGCGCTGCACCAGGCGTTTTCGAAAAAACAGGATTTGGCTACGGACGGTATTATAGCGGCTATAAAGAATTCGCCGCCTTTGTCGGTGACGATGAAGGAAAAAGTTGAGGCACTTTTGGAATGGGCCAAAGGCCGATGCGTACCGGCAGATTAGTTTAAGATTCTTTTTTTAATTCCAGCGGTTTTAGGGGTTCGAGTTCGGCGCGGATTCGCGGCAGGGATTCGGGGAAATTATCGCGGATAAAATCAACGAGTTTTTCCCTGACATGGCATCGCAGTGACCATGCGATAGAAGCGTCGGCTGCGCTGACCAGGACGCGGACTTCGATGCCTTTTTCGGTGGTATTTGTAACCTGGACGACGGCGACTTTTTTATCCCACAACTCATTTCCTTCGAGTATTTTCTGCAGGTATTTTCTGATTTCGTCCACGGGGACGTTGTAGTCGAGATATAAATAGACGGTTCCGAGGATGTCGGCGGAGGTTCGCGTCCAGTTCTGGAACGGCTTTTCGATAAAATATGTGATGGGTACAATCAAACGTCTTTGGTCCCAGATTCGTACGACTACATAAGTAAGCGTGATTTCCTCGATTCTGCCCCATTCGCCTTCGACGATTACCACGTCGTCGATTCTGATGGGCTGGGTAATCGCGATTTGCAGGCCCGCGATGAACGCCCCGATGGTTTTTTGAGCGGCCATACCGACGACGATGCCGATGACACCTGCCGAAGCGAGAATGGTTGTGCCGAGCTGGCGGACGCGTTCGAAGGACATTAATATGACGCCGAGCGCGAGGATTATCACCAGAACGGAGACAATTTGCTTGAGGACTCTTAGCTGGGTGTGGATTTTGCGGGCGTGGAGATTGTTTTTCTGAGTGACATCATATTTTTTCAGGAGGTATTCTTCAAGGGCGTAAACAGTTTTTATTGCGAGCCAGGAAATCGGAACGACAAGGAAGAAGATGAGCAGGTGCTGCTCGATTGTATTCGGGGCACCCTTGACGAATACCGGCAGGAACATCCGGGCGAGTATTATCACGAATATCCACTGGGCTGGGCGGTAGCAGTTGTGGGTGATTGCCTCGTCGGTGTGCGTTGTTGTGCGTTTGGTAATAGCGAGCAGAAGGCGATATATGCCGATATGGCCTATGAGGCCGACCGCCAATACCACGGCGTAAAATATAATTCTGTCATACATACAGCGGTTCTCCGGTCGATGATATTAGTCACACTTTTTGCCGCAAATCACCTCGTTGAGCATATAGAGGTAATCAGACAACAGCCGAGTGATGAGAAAATTTTCCCGTACGCTTTCGCGTGCATTTTTTCCGAGCTGCTCTTTTTCTTTTGGATTTTTCAGGATGTGTATAATTCTGTCGGCGAAGCCTTTGGTGTCGTGTGATTCGAGCAGATAGCCGTTTTGGCCGTCGCTGATTTGCATTGGAATACCGCCGACGTTCGAAGCGACGACCGGCGTTCCTTTCCACAGGGCCTCGGTGACGGCCAGGCAGAATCCTTCCTTAGTGGATTTTTGAATTATAACCGACGAATATTTCTGAATGGCGTTGACGAGGGTTTCGTTATTGCCGACGACGAAAATGATGTCACCTGATTTGACCATTGGGCCGGCTTTGGAGTAAACCTTGTCGAACATTCTCATTCCTTCTGGGTCGTCACTGGCGACGTTGTAGCAGAAGACGAGCCGGCAATCGACTTTGTCCTTTACGAGTTTGAACACGTCGATTACGCCTTCGGGGTCTTTCCACGGGTCGAGGCGTGAGACCTGCGTAATAATAGGTTTATCTGTAGGGATGCCGGCCTTTTCGATATATTCTATCATCACCTTTTCCGAGATGTCGGAATTTTTGGGACTGAGCGGATTAATCGCCGGGAACATCAGCCTTTGGTCGACCGGCAGGTTCTCCTTGAAATATTTTTCGCTGGAAAAGACGACCTGGTCGTATTTTAGTATGAAGCCTTTGAGAAAATCCCAAAGCTTTGCGTGGGGTTCGGTCAGGTCGATATGGCATCGCCAAATCCACGGCTGGCATTTCTTATACGAGCGAATCAGCGCGAGCGGCTGAGGGTCGTGGATGATTACGCAGTCGTGGTCGATGTGCGTAAATCGCGAGAAATTATTATTGACCCTGACGTAAAGTTTTTTCATTGTGTCTGTGAGGTCGAGGTCGGCTCCCTGCAGGGCGTTGTGAAAACTTTTTGTGATTTCGAAAAATTCCTGGCTGCCGTGGAGAATTCTCCAGCCTGTATCGACGCCGACGTCGTTCATCAGCAGGGAAAGTGAGTATAGAATTTCGGCGACGCCTCCGCCCTGATATGTGGCGTTAAGATGGATGATGTGTTTGCCGTAAAGCGGGCGTGCCCTGCGGTAGATTTCGGCGAGTTTTGCGTCGGGTACGATTTTGCGGTAGTCATCGAGTCTGAGCATTGCAATCTCCTGCTAAAGCGAGTAATAAATTCCTGATTTCATCGACGGATTCCACATAAAACATCGCTTTGCTCGCCCCGGAACCAACCTTAACAGACCAAGCCTCGCGGGGCAGGACTGCGAACATATCTTCGTCTGTGTAATCGTCGCCGGCGGCGAGGACGAAATCGGGTTTGAATTTTTTTATAATCGACTCTGTCGCGACGCCTTTATTTATATTTTGCTGTTTTACTTCGAGAAGTTTATTGCCTTCGAAGACTCCGACACGCATATTGGCGGTGAGGTTCACGAGAGTGTCCAGAAGCTCGTGATATCGCACCTCGGCAAGAGAGGGGTCGGATTTACGGAAGTGCCAGACGAGGCAAAAATCTTTTTCTTCGATTAACGAGCCGGGCGTGCGGTCGACGTAAATCTGCAGGATGGGACGGATTTGCTCTTTCCAGTCATCCGAAGTTGAGGCAACGGTTTGATGCCATCTGCCGTTAGTCCATTTGAACCAGGCTCCGTGTTCGGCGATGAGCGTGACATTCAGGCTGCCGAGCCATTTTTCGAGAGTGGATTTCGTTCTTCCGCTGATAACGACGACGTTCACGGACGGTTCCTGTGAAAGCCTTTCGAGCAAATCCAGCACCTGTTCGTCGGGGCCGGCCTGTTCGGGGTTGTTGTGGAATCTGACGAGCGTTCCGTCGTAATCGAGCATTAACAGGCGGTTGCTGCCGAGTTTGAATTTTTCGCAAAGCTGGTTCGCTAATTCGTCAGTAAGTTTTCTCATAGCCATAATTTTTTGTTTTTGGTTTAACTCTGAAAGCGTGTTAATGAAATCGTATGCCCATCTTTTTATGTCGTAGGTTTGCAGCCTTTTCTGCATCGGTTCGAGGCGGGCTGTTTTTTCAGAATCGGGCATATCGAGCGCGATTTTAATTGCGTCCACTATTTCCTGTTTGTTGTTCGCGTTAACGATTAGCGCTTCACCGAGTTCTGAAGCGGCGCCTGCCATTTCGCTTAATATCAGGACGCCGGGGCGATTTTCCTTGGCGGCGACGTATTCCTTTGCGATGAGATTCATCCCGTCGCGCAGCGGCGTTACGAGCGCGACGTCGGCTATGTCGTAAAGCGAGGTAATATTTTCGAACGACAGTGAACGATAAAGATAATGCACGGGGATGTATCCCATTTGTGATTTTTCGCCGTTAATTCTGCTGATTAGTTTTTCGAGATTATTTCTCAGTCGCTGGTAGTCGGTGACATTGCTTCGCGACGGCACTGCGACGAGAATCATTGTTACTTTGCCGACGTATTCGGGATTTTGCGTGAGGAACCAGTCGAATGCCTCGAGCCGCTGAATGATTCCTTTTGTGTAGTCGAGGCGGTCGATTGATACGATTACTTTGTGTTCGCCTACCGTTCGGCGTATGTTTTCGATTTCTTTTTTCACGTCGGGACTCTTATGAGCGTCGGCATATTTTCGATAATCGATTCCCATCGGAAAAGTATCGACTTTGACGATGCGGTTTTTGACAGTGAGTGTCCCGAGGTGATGTTCATAGCCCATTATGCGGCTGACGCTGCTTAGGAAATGGCGGACGTAATCGTGCGTGTGGAAGCCGATGAGGTCGGCGCCGAGCAAGCCTTCGAGCAGATCTTTTCGCCAGGGCAGCAGGCGGAATAATTCGAACGACGGAAACGGGATATGCAGAAAATAGCCGATGGATGCCTTCGGGAGCCTTGTGCGGAGCATTTGCGGCAGGAGCATCAAATGATAATCGTGCACCCATATAAAATCATCGGGCCGGGCTATTTTCGCTACATTCTCGCAGAAAAGCTCGTTGACGGTCGCGTAAAACTGCCAGAACCGTTCTTCATAAATGGTATAAGTCGGAAAATAATGGAACAGCGGCCAAAGAGTGCTGTTGCTGAATCCCTCATAATAATTCTGCACCTGAGCGGACGAGAGGAAAACGGGGCTGCAGTTAATATCATTAAGTTTTTTCTCGATAATATCGCAATCTTTGGGTGAATAATTTTCCTCGCTGCCTCCGGGCCAGCCTATCCAGATATGCTCATAGTCGTCGGGCAGGACGGACAACCCCGTCGCCAGTCCTCCGGGACTGGGACTGACGTTCAATTCATTGCCTGATTTCGAAATACTCACAGGCAGCCGATTCGATACAACAATTAATCGTGGCATTGTCGCTGTCAGAATTTAATTTTTATTCCTGCCTCGATGAACAAGTATAAAACAATTAGATGTATAAGCAAGGACTGAATTGAAAAATTAAATTAAGGTTAAATTGTAAAAAACGGATATTATTTTCTTGATTCGTGAAGGTGTTTTTGATATAAAATAATTGCAGGCTTACCCCTGCGGTGTTCGTAAACAGAGTGAGATTTGATTAACCGATACCCTTACCGAGGGAAGCCGGATCTTGTCGGGTCAAACACGCCCGTTCGTCGGGATTTTTGGACGCAAGCTACAGCTGCCCACCTGGAAATACAGGGTTTATTCAAATTCTCTGCTACGGCATCGGCGGAGGCAAGCTTTGCAAATTAAAGGCCTGTTATTAACGGGCCTTTTCTTTTGCGCATCGGGCATCAATTCGCAAGTGCGAACTAAAAGCAGAGTCATATCGTAATAATTTTGTTATTTTTGAATTTTGAATTGCTTTTCATCTTCCTTTTTGCGATACCCCTTAGCGGCAAATTGATGAGCAGCGATGTTCGTTAATATAGGACGAGCAGGACAAAGTTCGCGTTTTTGGCGTGAAGGACGACGGGTATTTTGACGATTATTAAGGGGTTAGATTTTTTATTTTCGCACGGAGACATCTAAATGCCTAACGTAAGGAGTTTCAGGGTGCTGCCGGCACTGCCGGAAGAACTAAAGGAGCTGGATGTCCTGGCTCGCAATATGTTTTGGTGCTGGAACCTGGATTTGGTATCGCTGTTTAAACGTATTGACAGCAAGTTGTGGAAGAGCTGCGGCTATAATCCCGTGCAGCTTCTGGGCAGCGTATCGCAGGAAAGACTGGTTGAGCTTTCTAAAAACCACAGTTTTTTAGCAGAGCTTAAGCGGACTTCTGAAAAATTAAAGTCGTATCTCAGCGCACCGACGTGGTTTCAAAAACTGAACGACGTGGTCGCTAATCATATCGTCGCATACTTCAGCGCGGAATTCGGCCTTCACGAATGTCTGCCGATATATTCGGGCGGTTTGGGAGTATTGGCAGGCGACCATTTAAAGACGGCTTCGGATATGGGCATTCCGATGGTGGGCGTGGGGCTGCAGTATCAGAAGGGATATTTCAGGCAGTATCTGAATATTGACGGGTGGCAGCAGGAGGCGTACGTCGCGAATGATTTTTATAATATGCCCACCGAGATGATGCGCGACAAGGAAGGCAGGCCGGTAACAATCAATATTTATTATGCGGGCGAAAAAGTTTACGCGCAGATTTGGCAGGTGAAGGTCGGCAGGGCGAAGCTGTATCTTCTGGATACGAACGTGCAGGAAAATTCGCCCAGCGCGAGGCTGATAACATCGACTCTTTACGGCGGCGACGTCGAGATGCGAATCCGTCAGGAGATTATGCTGGGTATCGGGGGACTGCGTGCGCTGCAGGCGATGGGCATCGAGCCTGCGGTTTGTCATATGAACGAGGGGCACGCGGCGTTTATGGCGCTGGAGCGAATCCGGCAGTTAGTGGTCGATAAGAAGATGAATTTTTACGAGGCGCTCGAAGCGACCAAGGCGGGAAATATATTTACGATTCATACGCCGGTCAAGGCGGGCAATGACGAATTCAGCCCCGCGCTTATGGAGCATTATTTCAGCTCGTATATTCCTTCGCTGGGAATAAGTGAAAAAGAATTTATGGCACTGGGCAGGATAAATCCGTCGGATACGGAAGAGTCGTTCAAGATGCCTGTGCTGGCGATTCGGCTCAGCTCGCATCGCAACGGGGTGAGCGTGCTGCACGGCGAAGTTTCGCGGAATATGTGGGCGTCGCTGTGGCCAAATGTGCCGACGAGCGAGATTCCGATTACTTCGATAACGAACGGCGTGCATATAAAAAGCTGGCTTAGCGAGGATATGAACTCGCTGTACGAGCGATACCTGGGGCCTAACTGGTGCGAGGAATCGATTGACAGCTCGATATGGAGCAATATCGATTCGATACCGGACGAGGAAATATGGCGGCCTCATCAGCGGAGCAAGACGAGCATGATTGCGTTTGCGCGGAGGAGATTAAAAGCACAATTGCAGCGGCGGGGGACATTCCATACTGAACTGAACTGGGCCGACGAGGTACTGGACCCCGAATCGCTGACGATTGGTTTTGCGAGGCGATTTGCTACGTATAAACGGGGCAACCTGCTGATGCGCGACTCGAAGAGGCTGATAAAGATTTTGACCAATCCCGACCGGCCGGTGCAGATTGTGTTCGCGGGCAAGGCGCATCCGCGGGATACCGAGGGCAAAGAAATCATCCGGCAGATAATTCACTTCGCAAGTCAGTACAACGTGCGTCGCAGGATTGTATTTCTCGAGGATTACGATATCAATCTCGCCCGTTACCTGGTTCGCGGCGTTGACGTGTGGCTGAACAATCCGCGAAGGCCGCTGGAGGCGAGCGGTACGAGCGGGATGAAGGCGGCTCTTAACGGCGCGCTGAATATGAGCACGCTCGACGGGTGGTGGTGTGAAGGATACCGGCCTGACGGCGGATGGGTGATTGGGGCCGGCGAGAGCTACGACGATACTACTTATCAGGATATGGTGGAATCCGAGGCGATTTACAAGATGCTGGAAAATGAAATTGTGCCGCTGTTTTACACGCGTTCGGCGGACGGGCTGCCGAGGGGGTGGATTGCGCGGATGAAGAATTCGATTAAATATATTACGCCGCGGTTCAGCTCTTACCGGATGTTCAGCGATTATATGCGGAAATTTTATGTGCCGGCCGCTCGCAAGTGGCAGCAGCTAAACGAGGACGAAATGAGCAGGGCGAAATCGCTTTCGAATTGGAATTCGCAGCTCAGGAGCGCCTGGCCGGGCGTTGCGATAAAAGACGTTCAGATAAAAGTTGCAGACAGCAACGGCAACGGGCATCTCAACCAAAACGACCCGTATCTGAAGGTCGGCTCGAAGCTGGAGGTTCGCACGCTGGTGGAGCTTGGAAATCTCAAGCCGCAGGATGTGTCCGTGGAGCTTTATAACGGGACGGTTGACAGCTGGGGCAATATTTCCGAAGGTGTTCCGGTGCGTATGGCTTGTGAAAGTCCGGAGAAAACGGGTGCGCAGTGGTTCACGATGCAATTACTATGCGACCGGAGCGGCAATATGGGGATGTCGGTTCGCGTTGTTCCGCAGAACAGTGATTTGGCAAGTCCGTGGGAGCCGGGTCTTATACTCTGGGAAGGTGAAGTCAGGCGGTAAATTTCAATGCTCGGAATCTTTTTCTTTCAGCAGTTTCAGGGCCTCTTCGGCTGATTTGGTGTTTTCGAGTTTGTGTTTGAAGCTGTCGTCGAGCATTACCCTGCTGATTCTTGCCAGTGCCTGTATGTGAGGGCCTGTCTGGTCGGCGGGAGAAATCAGCAGCAGGATAATTTTCACGGGTTTGCCGTCCACGCTGTGAAAATCAATCGGGTTATCCGCGATGCCTATTGCCATAACAAGCTTACTGACGGCGTTGCATTTTCCGTGCGGGATGGCGATGCCTGAGCCGATTCCGGTGCTGCGTGTATGTTCGCGAGTCAGGACGGCATTGAGGACGACATCACGGTTTTGCAGGGCATCGGCTGCGTCGAGCATATCCACCAGCTCGGTAATAGCAGATTCCTTATCTTTGCCGGCCAGCGGCACTTTCAAACAATTAGGCTGTAGTATCTCTGTCAGTAACATATCAGCTAATCCCAGAAAATTTCAGGGCGTAAAAAGGTCTTAATATAGCGATAGTTTTACGAAACGCAATAGGGTTGAGCATAAAATAGTTAATTTTTGCTCTTGCCGGATGAGGGGATTTTTAGTTCACTATTGGTTTTGGTCGCGGTAAAATCAGGAGTGTTGAAATTGTCGGGTTATTATGGCGGTCGAAATCGAACGAAAATTTCTGGTTAAAAGTGAAGCATACAGGCAGCTTGCCAGGCCTGTCTTCTTTCGCCAGGGGTATTTATCGCGGGCCAAAGAACGGGTTGTACGTATTCGCGTCGAAGGTGAAAAGGCTTTTTTGACCGTAAAAGGTACGACCAGAGGTTTTGCTCGAACGGAATATGAAGATGAGATACCCCTCGGTGACGCGGAGCATATGTTAGCTGAGCTTTGCGAAAAGCCGATAATGGAAAAGGACAGGTATAGGATTGTTCATAACGGTGTGGAATGGGACGTCGATGAATTCCACGGGGCCAACGAGGGGCTGGTTATTGCGGAAGTGAGTTTGAATGACGAAAATCAGGACGTTGCCCTGCCGGACTGGGCGGGGCGGGAAGTATCGAATGAGCCGAGATACTTTAATGTAAATCTGGCGAAGCAGCCTTACAGCAATTGGTAAACAGAGATTCAGCTTGGAAAAAATGTGCCGGACACTACAATCACTTTTTACGGAGGATTAAATGAAACAAAGAATCATCAATTCAATATTTGGAACAGTAGTTCTCTTGCTTTTAAATCCTGCTTTATCTTTCTCACAAACTATTACAATCAATGCCGGCAGTAACCAAATTATAAATTGGGAAAACACACACTCTGCGCAACTCAAAGGAAGTGTGTCTTCAGATAAAATAGAAACAGAATGGACATGTCCGCAGAATTCTGATGTTGTTTTTAAAGATGTCAATAGTCCCGTTACAGAAGTTACTTTCCCCCGTTCCGGGTATTATTTATTAATTCTTTCCGGCAAAGGGGTCGGTAAAGACCCGGTAAGCAGTTCCACAATTGTAAATGTCTTTAAACAAAATTCTTATAAAGAAAGACTTGCTGACCTAATAAATTTAATGACAGTCGATGAGAAAATTAAGCAATTAGCTAACCAATCAGATGCAATTCCCCGCCTGGGAATTTCTGAATACAACTATTGGAATGAAGCTTTACACGGAGTACTTGCAGGCGGAGCAACTTCTTTCCCGCAAGTTGTTGCAATGGGTTCTACCTGGGACCCTGACCTTGTATATCTTGTAGCTACGGCAATATCCGATGAAGCGCGTGCTTTGAATATTATTACGGGTAAAGGATTAACTTATTGGAGTCCCACTGTCAATATTGCGCGTGACCCTCGCTGGGGACGCAACGAAGAATCCTACAGCGAAGACCCTTATCTGCTTTCCCAAATGGGTGTTGCATTCATAAAAGGCATGCAGGGCAACGACCCTTATTATTTAAAAACTGTTGCCACTCCCAAACACTTTATAGCAAACAATGAGGAAGAACGCCGCCATACAGGTTCTTCCGATGTAGATATGCGCAGCTTGTTTGAATATTATTTGCCCGCGTTTCGTCAGGCTATTGTTGAAGGCAAAGCTTATTCGATAATGGGTGCGTATAATGAACTAAATCATATTCCATGTAATGTAAATACGTTTTTATTAACCGATTTATTGAGAGGTGAATGGGGTTTTGAAGGTTATGTGGTGTCCGATTGCGGTGCTGTTTCTGATATGGTATACGGACATCATTTCTTCGAAACCGATGCCCAGGCTGCAGCCGGGGGTATCCTTGCCGGCTGCGACCTGAACTGCGGGGATATGTATAGTCAACACCTTGAAGAAGCTCTCGATAAAGGATTATTGGAAGAAAAAGACCTTGACCTTGCCCTGGAAAGAGTTCTTTCTGCACGTTTCAGATTAGGCGAATTCGACCCGCCTGAAATGGTGCCTTATAGTTCCATTTCGAAAGAAAAACTTGATTGCACAGAGCATCGTGATTTAGCGCTCGAAGTCGCGCAGAAATCAATCGTACTGCTTAAAAATAACGGGATATTGCCGTTAAGAAAGGACAAAACAAAATCGATTGCAATCATCGGCCCAAATGCTGATGAAGCTCAGTTAGGCATTTACAGCGGCTTTCCTAATGTTCTGGTCAGTCCTCTTGAAGGAATAAGAGATAAAGCTGCTTCACTCGGGATTAAAGTAGAATATGCAATGGGATGCACTATCGGCGGCGGATTGTTAAGGCCCATTGAACCGCAATATTTTTCTAAAGTTGAAGATACCAATGAGACGGGGATGAAGGGGGAATATTTTGATAATATGGATTTATCCGGGAAACCTGTTCTAACCAGGATAGATCCAATGGTGAATTTCAATTTTGGTGCTAATTCCCCGGCTCCCGGTATTTCGGAAGATAAGTTTTCCGTTCGGTGGAGAGGAAAAATAATTCCGCATGATAATATCCATCATATTGGAACCTCTACAGACGACGGTTCACGCCTGTATTTAGACGGGAAGTTATTAATTGATGACTGGACTGAACACGGTGAAAAACCCATTAGTGCCGACGTCGAACTAAAACCTGGCAAAGAGTATGAAGTAGTATTCGAATATTTTGAAAATGCTATGGGTGCATCTGCGAGATTGGCATGGGATCTCGGCCAAGAGGATTTCAATGGAGCTAAAGAAGTCGCTGCCAGAAACGATGTCGTTATTCTTGTGCTCGGAATTTCTCCCGGTCTTGCCCGCGAAGAGCTGGACCGCACTGAAATCGAACTGCCGCAGGTTCAAAGAGATTTAATTGCCCAAGTCGCGTCTGTTAACCCCAATATTGTTATCGTACTTGTAAACGGGGGGCCTATAGCGCTTGGGGGGACTGAAAACAAAGCCGAGGCGATAGTTGAAGCATGGTATGCAGGGGAATACGGCGGAAAGGCAATTGCCGATGTTTTATTCGGCGATGTTAATCCCGGCGGAAAACTACCTGAAACATTCTATGCATCGACACAACAGCTTCCTCCCATGTCTGATTATGACCTTATTAATCATCCACGGACTTATATGTATGTTGAACAACCTGTATTATATCCGTTTGGGCACGGACTTTCCTACACCCAGTTTACTTATAGCAATCTGTCACTTAACTCTGATAAAATTAAAAGAGATGGTGAGATTGATATGCAATTTGAAGTGCGAAACGCCGGCAAAATGAAAGGTGACGAAGTTGTTCAGGTCTATGCCCATAATATGAATGCATCTATAAAAGTACCGATCAACCAATTAAAACGGTTTCAAAGGATTACGCTTGCTCCCGAAGAAAGCAAGACGTTGTTATTCAAAATACCGGCATCTGAATTTTCGTTTTATGATACCAAAACGAACGATTTTAAACCAGAACCGGGAAAATGGGAAATTCAGGTCGGCAGTTCATCTAAAGATATCCGCCTGAGAAAAACTTTTATAATTGAATAGTGATTAAATGAATGTGTTAATAATCTTGTTGTTTAAGGAATTTAAAGGGAGGAATTAGAGGTATCCGTACATTTTTTATCTTGCTTTTGATTTCATTGTTGCGTGGCGGCAGCCTTTAATTGGCTCGAAATCCCTTGCCTTGGATATTTACAGTGTTTTAAAAGGACGATACAATAAGGGTTTAATACCGTTATAGGTTTAAAGATAGGTAATCTAAAGATGGCAAAAATTGAAATATATGATACGACTCTGCGGGACGGGATGCAGAGCGAGGGCGTTAGTTTTTCGCTTGCGGATAAACTGGCGATAGCGAGATGCCTTGATGAGCTTGGAATCGATTATATCGAGGGCGGATACGCGGGTTCTAATCCCAAGGAGATGGAATTTTTCAAAGAGGCTAAAAAAGATGGCTTTAAAAACGCGCGTCTCGTTGCGTTCGGCAGCACACGCAAGGCCGGGACCAAGGTCGAGGATGATGCGCTGATAGCGGCAGTGCTGTCGGTTGATACGCCCGTTGTTACACTTGTGGGAAAGACGTGGGATTTGCACGTTACCGACGTATTGCGGTGCTCGCTGGATGAGAATCTTAAAATTTGTTCCGATTCAGTCGGGTATATGAAGAAAAAAGGTCGCGAGGTGATTTTCGACGCGGAGCATTTTTACGACGCTTATAAGCATAATGAAAAATACGCGATGCAGGTATTGGAAGCGGCTGCGGGAGCCGGTGCGGACGTGCTGGCGTTATGCGACACCAACGGCGGGACGATTCCGCGGGATGTTTACGATATAACAAAAAAGGTGTGTGAAAAATTCGGGAGCGTTCGCGTCGGGATTCATGCTCATAACGATTGTGACTGCGCGACGGCCAATACGATGGCGGCTGTGCGGGCCGGTGCGGTGCACGCGCAGGGAACGTTGAACGGGCTGGGGGAAAGATGCGGTAACGCGAACCTGTGCTCGGTGATACCGAATTTGTTTTTCAAGCTGGGGATGGACGTGCTCAGTAAGGAAAAGATGAAGATGCTGACGGAGACGTCGCGATATATTTTCGAAATATGCAATTTGTCGCCCGTGATGAATCTGCCTTATGTTGGTGAAAGCGCGTTCGCGCATAAAGCGGGGCTGCACGTAGACGCACTGCGCAAAAACAAGCTGACTTACGAGCACATTGATCCGGAGCTGGTCGGCAACGAAAGAAGGTTTCTGGTTTCGGAATTGAGCGGCAGGAGCAACGTGCTTGCCAAGCTCGAAAAGGCAAAAATAGCCGAGGATAAAAAACTCGCCAAACAGATTCTTGAAAGAGTTCAGCAGCTCGAAAACCAGGGTTATCAGTTCGAGGCTGCCGACGCGAGTTTCGATTTACTTATAAAGAAGGTGATGGGGACATATAAGCCGGCGTTCGAGCTTGAAAAATATCACGTTACGGTCGAGCAGAGAGCCAAAGGACAAATGGTGACCGAGGCGTCGGTAAAATTGAAAGTTGACGGAGTTGCCGAGCATGTCGTTGCGGAAGGTGACGGTCCTGTCAACGCGCTCGATGCGGCATTGCGTAAAGCACTGGAGAATTTTTATCCATCGATAAACGATATGCGGCTTATTGATTACAAGGTGCGAGTCGTTAACGCCAGGGCGGGAACGGCGGCGAAGGTCCGAGTAATCATAGAATCGAGTGACCGTGAATCTTTATGGGGGACGGTCGGTGTCTCTGAAAATATTATCGAAGCAAGCTGGCAGGCGCTGGTGGACAGCGTCGAATACAAGCTGCTTCGCAATGAAGGTAAAAAATAGGCGTTTCTCAGGGGTGTTATGGGACGCGGTGTAAATGTTCTGCCTGTAAAAGCGTCCGAGAAACGATGTACCGTATAATCCTCTGACAAATCAGGTAATCCCTTAGTTCAGAAACATCGATATCCCGTCGAATATTTTTGTAAGATTAAACAGCTTCGGAGGTTGACGTATGGTTATGTTTGGATTGGGGACATAGAGATGGACGCTGAAGATATGTCGGTTGTGCTGCTGGTGGAGGATGACCCCGGTGACCAGAAATTGATGAAGTACGCCCTTGCGCAGCAGGAACAGAAAAGCCGGCTTGAGATTGTCGGCACGGCGGAGGAAGCGTTACAGTATCTGGAAAATAGTCTTGACGGCACCAATGTACGCCCGCATTTAATCTTGCTCGATTTGAATATGCCGGGCATCGGGGGCAAGGAATTTTTGCGGAGAGTCAAACAGGACGGCCGGTTTTGTGACATACCAGTCGTGATAGTTTCCACGTCCGATTCGAGCAGTGACATTCAGGACAGCTACAAGATGAAAGCGGCGGGGTACATACAGAAGTGTCCCAGTCCGGATGACCTGAGGCGCGTGGTAGGCAAGCTGGTGCATTACTGGTTCG
>JBBABK010000003.1:21931-23560 GCA_041657685.1 Phycisphaerae bacterium
CTGGTGAAGAGCGGAAATAGAACGGTACAAACCGCAAGCACTGACTGAAAATATAAAAGACGAATTGGGGGCGCAAGTGAATACTTATAAACAGGCAGTAATACTCCTGGTTGAGGATGATTTAGGCGACCAGAAGCTGACTAAGCAGGCCTTGTGCGGGGACAGGGTCGGAAACGAATTAAAAATAGTCAACAATGCCGAAGAGGCGATTGAATACCTCAATAACGCACAACAGGGCAAGCCTGGATTTCCGATGCCTGATTTGATACTGCTGGATTTGAATATGCCCGGCCTCGGCGGCAGGGAGTTTCTGCGGAGGCAAAAGGACATACCGGCTCTTGAGATCATTCCGGTGGTGGTGTTTACGACCTCCGACTCGGACAAAGACATACTGGAAAGCTTTAAGCTGCAGGCGGCCGGTTATATTCGCAAGCCCGCGAACCTGGAAGGATTCCGGGAGACGATGAAGGATTTAACGGATTACTGGTTCGTGATATGCAGGCGGGTTGAGAAGGACAGCACTGTTCTTGCGGTTTAGAGCCGCGAACAGAAACAGATTATTCGGCATTCTTTTTTTCATCTAATTTCAGATTTTAACCAGTCCCATAATGAAAGAACCGGTTAACAAGTGCGGTTAGTTTGCCGAAATAAAAGAATTGAAAATTTGGGTTAAATGATGAATCAGCAAATATTAAAAGTAATATCGAGTACAGCAGATTTTCTGAAACGTATTAATTACGATTTCAAGAATTTTTCCATCAGGAAGAAAATCTTCGGAAGTTTTCTGCTGGTTGCTGTGCTTTCGGCTTTGTTTTTGCTGTCGCAGCTTCCCCGGCTCGTGTGGCTGTTCTACTACATCCAGGCCTGCATTTTTATGCTGAATATTTTGCTGGCGTTCATACTTTCTAACGTAATTATTAAAAATATTCGCAAACTTCGAGGCGCACTGGAACAGGTTGAAAAAGGTGATTTTTCCACACGTATCGAGGTTGATTCGGCGAATGAAATCGGACAGCTTGCCGGGGCGTTTAACAAGATGGCGGAGCAGCTTGCGGGCAAGAACAAATCGATAAAGGAGCTCGACAGCCAGGTGACGGAAAAGCAAATCGTCGAACATAAACTGATTAGACTAAATGATGAATTAACCGTGGCTGTGGACCGGCTGGAGGATTCGAACAGAGAGCTGCGTCACCTGACTCATATCACATCACACGACCTTTGCGAGCCGCTGCGGAAGATTTGCTGTTTCGGCAAACTGCTGAAGGAGACGGCGGAAGACAAGCTCAACGAAGACGAATGTGAAAATCTCGGTTTTATGATTGACGCGGCCGATACGATGCTGGAACGCATCGAAGGCATCAGGGCGTACTGCGATATCGTGGGTGACGTGTGGCCGACGAACAGTGTTGATTTGAAAAAGATTATCGAGGAGCTGACCGAGACGGAATTCGCGAACGTCATAAAATCGAAGGACGTGCTCGTGACAATATGCGAGCCGCTGCCGAAGGTCAACGTGAACGCCTCACAGGTGCATTTGCTGCTTCGCCACCTGATATCCAACGCGCTGGAATATCAAAAAGAGGGGAAAAGGCCGGTGATTAAAATTTCGGCGACGATGCAGCAGGAGGG
>JBBABK010000004.1:0-12260 GCA_041657685.1 Phycisphaerae bacterium
AACTTGCAAGAGTAAACGCATGGGCGGATAAATTCTTCCAGAAAAATCTTACAAAAGAAAACGCAAAATCTGTTACCGATTATCTCGCCCAGCGCGGCATCAACGATAAAAGCATCGAGCTGTGGCACATCGGTTACGCTCCCCCCGGAGGCGATGAATTAGTGAAAGCGGCCCGGCCGAAAATAAACGACCAGTTGCTCATCGGCTCAGGCCTCGTCGTCCGGCAGGGCGGTTCGCTAACAGATAAATTCGTAAACCGACTCATGTTCACCATCACCGACGTCACCGGCAGGGTGGTAGGCTTCGGCGGTCGAACGCTCGACGGCGTCGGCGCGAAATACGTTAACTCACCGACGACATCATTGTTCGATAAAAGCAATTGCCTCAACGGCCTCCAGCAGGCCCGCCTCGCTATCGGCTCGACCGGCACCGCAATTGTCGTCGAAGGATATACCGACGTGATTATGGCTCATCAGTTTGGCTTCAATAATGTCGTCGCAACACTCGGCACGAGCCTGACCGACGGCCATGTCCGAATGCTCAAGCGATACGCAAAGAGCATAATCGTTTTCTTCGACAGTGACACAGCCGGCGTCGCCGCCGCCAACCGCGCACTCGAATTATGCCTTGCCCGTCAAATCGATATCAAGGTCGCCTCGGTCCCGCAGGGAAAAGACCCCTGCGATTACCTGCTCGCCGAAGGCGCAGACGCCTTTGCAAAAGTGCTTTCACAGGCGGTCGATGTCTTCGAATTCAAATGGAACAGGCTGGTCGCAGGCTTCGATTCGGATAACACAATCACCGGCCGTAAAGCTGCTGTTGAAGAATTCATCCGTTCAATCGCCGTCGCGATGCAGTCAGGCAACATAGGCCCAATCGAGAGAGGCATCATAGTCAATCGCCTCGCCGGAATAATCGGAATCGACTCAGCTTCCATTAACGCCCAGCTAAACCGGTTGATGCAGGCAGCGAGGCGTTCGCAAAGTTACAGTCAAAACAAGCAGACCGCTGAAATCGACCTCGGCTCAGGCCTGTTCGCCGCCGCTCAGCGCGAAATCATAGAAGTGCTGCTCAATGAACCTGCGCTGTTCGAAAACGTAAATCAGAAGGCCGAGCCGCGGGATTTTGACGTTCCCGCGTTGAGGCAAATAGCGGAGATTTTATTCGCTCTCTTAAAGAGCAGTCAGCAGTTTTCGATAACTGCTTTGCTTGCCCGTGTTGAAAGCACACAGTTGAGCAGTGCAATAGTGGATATGCAGCAGGCCGGGCAGGAAAAAGGCAATTACACGAAGAGGCTCACTGATGCGCTCACCGCATTCGAAGAGCGCAGAACCGGGCAGCAGCCTAATCAAAAAAAAGTCGATATTAAACAGCTTGCCGAAAAAGCCAAAAAAGGAAATCCCCATACGTTGGGGATGACTTAATTTAATAGTTAAGAGGTAATCGAACGTGTCAAAAAAAATCAAAGCGAGTACGCCCGAACCGGAAACACCGCAGGATACCCCCAAGCAGCCGCCCAAAACATTGGAGCAGGTCATACAGGCCCTGATAGATGACGGCAAGAAAAAAGGATTCCTCACCTACGAGGAAATGAACGACCGCCTGCCCGAAGAGACCTTCAGTCCCGCCGAGCTGGATAAACTGCTTTCAAAGCTCGACGAGATGGGCATCTCGCTGCTCGATGAGGCGGATGTCGAGAAGCAAGAGGCCGACGAATTCGACGTGCCCGAGGATGAGCTTGAAGAAGGCGAAGAAGAAGTCGAAGCGGAAAATCTCAAGGAAGACGAGCTGCTCGAAAAGGAGCTTGTCGGCGAAACATCCCGCCGAATCGACGACCCGATTAGAATGTACCTGACCCAGATGGGCGAAATCCCGCTGCTCATTCGCAAAGACGAAATATCACTCGCCAGAAAAATAGAGCTTTCGAGAATGGCATTTCGACGCAAAATGCTCGAAAGCGATTACTGCGCCCGAAACTCCGTCGAAATCCTGCAGAAGGTTGACGACGGCAGTATGTCTTTCGACCGCACGATGAAAATCAGCACTGCCGAAAATCTTGTCCGCAGCGTAATAAAACGCCGCCTGCCCGCGAACCTCGCAACTATCGACAGGCTGCTTACAAAAAATCAGATGCTTTTTAACAAAATCATCGCGATGGACGACCAGAATCAGGCAAAGTCGCTCATCAAACGCCTTTACCGCTCTCGCCGCAAGGTCGCCACGCTGCTCGAAGAACTTAGCTTGCGAACCAGCAGAATCCAGCCTATGCGAAACAAACTCCACGGCATCTGCCGCAAGATGCAGCAGCTTGAAGAAATTATAGCGCAAGGCCCAAACGAAAAATATCTGCTCGAAGACATCGAGGCCGTAAAACAGGAATTGCGCGGCCTGCAGGATTTGGTCGTCGAAACCCCGCGACAACTCGAAAAACGCCTCCGCACAATCGACCGCCTCTATGAACAATACGAAGAAGCCAAACGAACACTCTCCAGTGCGAACCTCCGCCTCGTAGTTTCAATCGCAAAAAAATATCGCAACCGCGGCCTGAGTTTTCTCGACATCATCCAGGAAGGCAATACCGGCCTGATGCGCGCCGTCGATAAATACGAATACCGCCGCGGCTACAAGTTCAGCACGTACGCCACATGGTGGATTCGACAGGCGATTACCCGCGCAATCGCAGACCACGCCAGGACGATTCGAATACCAGTGCATATGATTGAAACGATGAGCCGACTGAGAAACGCGAGCAAAACCCTCACCCAGCGTCTCGGCCGCGAACCGACCGTCGAGGAAATCTCGGAAGAATCAAAAATGACACTCGACGAGACAAGAAGGGTAATGAAAATCTCCAAGCACCCGATAAGTCTCGACCGTCCGATCGGCGACAGCGAGGACAGCTATGTCGGCGATTTTATCGAAGATGACGAAGTGGATTCACCCGTCGCCTCGGCAACGCAGGAAATGCTCCGCGAGAGAATCGACTCGATTCTAAAAACGCTTTCATACCGAGAACGCGAAATCATAAAACTGCGCTACGGTATCGGCGACGGATACACATACACGCTCGAAGAAGTAGGCCGAATCTTCAAAGTTACCCGCGAACGCGTCCGCCAGGTCGAAGCAAAGGCCATCAGAAAACTTCAGCATCCGGTCCGCGCACGAAAACTCGAAGGCTTCCTCGACCAGAGGGCTTCGTAAATCATCATAATGCTTGTTTCTGCACAGCTTTTTTTTTAAGGCTGTGCAGCTTTGCGCACACACGATTAAAAAAAATGTTTTTGCATTATCTTGCTATATGGTATAATGGCATTATCTTGCTATTATTGCCTAAACCTTTGAAAAAGAGGTCTGTTTGGCGGATTTCTGGTTGCCTATGGCGAAGAAAAAAAGAAAATCGCAGCTTACAAAAACGCTCACCCCGGCCAGGTTTGCCGGTATAGAGAGCGTCTTTAAAAAGCATTTCCAGCTTCCTTTGGAAACTGCGAACACACGGGGCGTGCTGCAGAAATCTATTTGCAGCGGCGACTGCAATCCCGATTTTTGCAGACTCGTCCAGGGCAGCGCCGAGGGTTTAAAACGCTGCAACGCGGAACGCCGAAGAAGCCTTGCAATAGCGATACAAACAGGCCAGTCATATATCTGCATCTGCCACGCCGGTATAGTTCTGGTTTGCGTTCCTATTATGGACAAAGACAGGTCGCTCGGCGGAATGTTTTTCGGCAAATGCCTCTGGCAGCCGGTAACGAAACTGCTTATCAGTGATATCGAAAAGCAGCTTAAAGATATCCGCATCGACCGCCGCAAACTGCACTCGGCGATAAATAAACTCGAAGTCATCCCCGGCAAAAACATCCAGCGAGCGGCCGATTTCCTGTTCGACCTGCTTTATGAAGTCGGCGGCTTCGACCCGCGCGTCATCCGCTGGCGACGATTTCGCTCGCAGCAGCAGGCCGAAATCGGCGAATACATCCTCGAAAAGAAAAAACTCGGCACCGACTGGAGATATCCCCTCGAAAGCGAAAAAGAATTAATCAGCAAAGTCAAAATCGGCGACCGCACGGGCGCAAAAGAAATCCTCAATTCCATCCTTGGCACAATCCTCTTCCACGACCCAAGCGATCTCGGCGTGCTGAAGGCACGAATAATAGAGCTGCTTAGCATCCTCAGCCGCTCAGCCGTCGAAGGCGGCGTCGATGTCACCACAATGCTCGAACGAAACCTCGGCTATGTTACAAAAGTTATGCAGTTCGATACTCAGGAGGATTTATGCGCCTGGATTAGCGTCGCGCTGGACGAATTTATCGAGCTGGTTTACAACTCACAGGATGCCAAAAAAGTCACCCAAATTCAGCCCGCTGTTAATTATGTCGATGCCAATTACGACAAACCCGTAAGCCTTGCCGAAGTCGCCAGGGCCTGTCATCTCAGCGTCTCGCGCCTCGCGCATTTATTTAAAGAACAGATGGGTATTACCGTAATCGATTATTTAACCAATGTACGAATCGAACGCGCAAAACAGATGCTGCTCGCTACCAACCAGAATTGCACGGAGATTTGTTTCCAGTCAGGCTACTGCAATCAGAGCTATTTCACCCGCACATTCAAGGAATTGGTCGGAATGACCCCTCGCCAGTTTCGCTCTCGAAATCAGCGCAAAGATACAATCTCGATGCCTTTATAAAAATTTACATTCAGCACGAGTACCCGCAATAGCCGATATCGTCGCACAACTCCTTGAGCCGAACCCATTTTTCCTCGTCGTCGATTACTTCCAGGGACAGCGGCAGTATCAGATTGTTTTCTATGAAGATGTGCCGCCGCATCACCGGGACAATATACTCTACGTACTCCTGCAGCCGTACCTTGAACGCGTCGAACGAAACCTGGTCTAACGACCAGACAAGCTGCTGCAGCTCCTCAAGCCTCAACGACAACTGCTGATGTTGTAATGTTAAGATTTCACCTGGACCGGGAAAACCATGACGGAGAAGTTCGGGATATATTACCTGGTCCTCGCGCTCAGGATGTTCGTCCGCACCGGCAAGGTGACTCACGATATGTTCCAGCTTTCGAATTTCACTGTTGGTACTTGTCGCGAATTCGAGTTGCTGTACCCGGATATTTACGTCCTCCAGGTCACTAACGAAACACAAAAGCATATCGTGCTCGGCCAACACCCGTTGGATGAGATGATTATCCGGCAGTTCGCGCCGCATTACCGCTTCCATGTCTGGTAATACTTTGCGGTTCTGCTGCCACGTTACGAAAAGCTCATCCAGGTCCATACCCGATTCGAGCACTCGCTGCTGGGCGTGTGCAACTTCACGGCTGCCCGCCGATGCAAACAGCTCTTTCGCCTGCACCTTTATAGGCTGGTCATCCGCTTGAGTGCTCATCTCGATAATCAATTTTGCTAATTCGGTTTCCCGGTCCATTTTTCGACCCTTTACAGATTAATCCCTCAATCCGAAGCCGAAATCAACGCCCTATAAACTTCTTATTAACTCCCTATACGGCGTGTTCATATTTTGGTGTGCTAAAAAAACGCATATACTGCTGTTTTTCAGGGATTTACAAAAAATGGTACTATGCCTGATATTAGGCTAAGGTTTTTCCCTATTAGTTTGGTGACATTAAATTATTTTTCACCTATTGAGCTTTTGCATTTTAACATTTATCGAAATTCTCTTGATGTCACCATTGCGTTTACGCAACGCGTTGCGTAAAATTAAAACAGTTTACCACGGAAGGTAATTCGAAGTTTATGGTTGGAATCGTCAGCAAACCCGATACTCACGAAAAGCTCCGGCTTCTAAGCGTCGACGCACAATACGACCTCGCCTGCGCCTGCGGAACAGGCAAAGACGAGCACCGAAAACGAGGCCGGGCAGGCTGGATTTACCCCGTAACACTGCCCAGCGGCGGAACAAGCGTCCTTTTCAAAACCCTCGTTTCCAATGTCTGCTCGAATGACTGCGCGTACTGCCCGTTGAGGGAAAATCAAAATATTCCGCGTTGCAGCCTAACCGTCGATGAAACCGCGACCGCCTTTCTCGATTACTTCAATCGCCGCGAAGTTTTCGGCCTGTTCCTAAGCTCTTCTGTTATCGGCACACCGGACGCCACAATGGATAAGCTCTGCGGCATCGCATCGGTCCTGAGAAAAAAATATCAGTACCGAGGCTATATACATCTCAAAATAATTCCCGGCTGCTCCGCAGCCGCCGTCGAAAAAGCCGTCTCGCTGTCAACGGCGGTGTCACTTAATATCGAAACACCCGGCGATAAATACCTTCAAAAACTCTCCAGGAAAAAAGACTTCCTTCGCGACATCATCGAACCGATAAAACTAATCAGCCGCCTGACCGCCAAAGGCAACAAATACCACCGCGTAAAACAAACAACACAATTTATCGTCTCAGCCGCCGGCGAAACAGACGCCGAAATCGTCAAATATGCCTGGGGCCTATACGACAGACTCAATATGCACCGAATCTATTTCTCCGCATACCAGAATCAGCTCGGCGAAAAAAATCTTTCCGAAACAAATCCCAAAAACCCGACCGATATTTTCACACGCGAGCACAGGCTTTATCAGGTTGATTTCCTGATGAGAAAGTACGGCTTCACCGAAAGAGACATCATCTGCGATAAATCCGGCAACCTCTCGCTCGAAACTGACCCAAAGCAAACCTGGGCCGACGCCCATCCCGAAGCGTTTCCAATAAATGTGAACCTCGCTTCGAAATTTGAATTGCTGCGCGTCCCCGGACTTGGTCTGACAGCGGCAGGGCGGATAATAGAAAATCGCCGTCTGGCGAAAATCAACCGAATAGAAGACATCGCAAAACCAACTGCAATCTTGCGAAAAGCTGCCAAATACATTACATATTAAAAATGCTGGAAATTAACAGTTCAACCAAAATCAGTGAAGCTCAGCTTACTTTCCAATACAGCCGAAGCTCAGGCCCCGGCGGCCAGAATGTCAACAAACTAAATACCCGCGTGACATTGTTTTTCGATATGCCAAACTGCCCCGAGCTTTCCGACTCACAAAAAAAGCAAATCCTCAAAAAGCTCCACAATCGCATAGACAAAAATGGTGTGCTTAGAATCGCATCTCAGAAGTACCGTACCCAAAACGCCAATCGCCGTGCTGCTGTTGAAAGATTAAATAGTTTGCTCACCTCCGCCCTGAAAAGAAATCCACCGCGTCGCAAAACATCCGCCCCGAAATGGGCGAACCGGAAGCGCCTCAAACTAAAGAGGGAAAAAAGCGAAATTAAAAAACTGCGCATCAAACCCGCGCGAGATTATCAATAAATATTCTGCTCCGAGTACCGACATCAGGGCGGTTATTTCTTCGCAGGTTTTGCCGCGCCGGCTTTCGGAGCCGCACCAGTCTTTGGAGCAGCGCCAGCTTTTGGAGAAGCGCCCGCTTTCGGAGCTGCACCAGCCGCGCCGGCCTTGGGAGCTGCCCCGGCTTTTCCAGCCGCAGGAGCTGCTGCACCCGCAACTTCTGGTCCTGCCGCTGCTGCCTCTTCGGGTTTTTCAACCTTTTCTTTGACAGTGTGAACCTTGCGATGTGCGACCTTGGGCAGACCGAACACGCCCTGTTCCTCAGTCCACTTCTGTTCTTCTTTAAGAGCGTCAATCCGTTCCGCTCTGCTCAGAACGTTACGATGTCTCGCCAGTGCCCCTTTTATCTTCAACGAACGGTCAATACTCATTTAAAACTTCTCCTGCAATTCGTAATAATTTTATTCTTTTATTTGTGCAAATCTGTGGCTCAATTCGTCTTTTTCATTCCATACGCCGTCGCAAAATCAAAACTTCTGTATCCCGACGGCGGCTCATAATTCCTGCCGAGCTCAATCACCCTCTGCAGCATTCGCTGCCCGTCACTGCCGAAGCGATTAGGGTTCTCGAAAGTATTCTTCGTATGAAGAATAAAACTTCCGTTCACCTGCCGAATCTGCGTCTCGATTCCATACCCTGCGAAATACTGCTGCACAGGCGCGAGCTGCCCTTCGTTCTGATGCGTCGCTATAACTATCCAGTTATCACCGCTGCTCGCAACCGCTTCGGCCGCCGCCTGTCTCGGTTCGCTGACTGCCGGCGCCGCAGTCTCATTAGCTATCGGCTCCGAAACGACAGTTGTTTCGTTATTAGCGTTAACCGCCGCTGCTGCCGCCGTATCCGCAGACTTAAGACTAATATGTTCACCAAGCCGGTACGCGCCCATCATGCCGAGCAGCACAACTAAAACCAGCACAATCGCCACATCATACCGCAGCGATATCTCGACCTTGCCGCGATTAAACTGAACCGCCCTTGGCCGCGTATGCACGAACCCCGCCGCTTTACCCGCTGTCGGCTGCGGTTGTAAGCCCTGATTCTGCCTGGGCTTAGACAGCCCTTTGCTGAACACCTCATACAGGGCCATCTTATTCTTTTTACGCTGAGTGTGCGGACTCTGCTTCATTTGAACCTTTTTACTAAATTATCCCCGCAATTGCAATACCCAACCCGCTATTAACTAAAGACTATTAACTAAAAACTAATGACTAATTACAGGTCATCATCCAGCAAGTGCCCCAGCCGGTGTTTTTTCGTTTGCAGATAATTCCTGTTATGCACGCCTGGTTTTGCTTTTAGCGGAATCTGCTCGACGATTTTAATCCCGTAAACCTCCAGCCTGCTGACCTTCTTCGGATTGTTCGTAAGTATGCGGATATTTTTCAGCCCCAGGTCCCGCAGAATCTGCGCCCCGATTCCGTAATCCCGCCTGTCCGCGCGAAACCCAAGTTTGATATTCGCATCGACCGTATCAAGTCCCTGCTCCTGCAGCTTATACGCCCGCAGCTTGCTCGCAAGTCCAATACCGCGTCCTTCCTGCCGCAGATAAACCAACGCACCTTTGCCTTCCTTCTCAATCATCTTCATCGAGTGAATAAGTTGTTCGCCGCACTCGCATCTTTGCGAATGAAACAAATCACCCGTCATACATTCACTGTGCACTCGCACCAGCACCGGCTCGCTATGCTCAATCACATTTCCGTTTTCATCAGTTTCTCCAACCCCGCCTTTGCAAAGTGCCAAATGCGGCTCGGTGCTGTTAATACTCTGATACCCAATCATCGTAAACTTGCCGTAATCCGTCGGCAGATTCACCGATTCGATTCGCTTGATTTGGCTCTCCCGTTGCAGCCGATACTCCACCAGTTTCGCCACCGTCGTCATCTTCAGCTTATGCTTCTCGCAGAACTCCAGCAATTCCGGAACCCGTGCCATCGTCCCGTCTTCATTCATAATCTCGCAAATCACGCCCGCCGGCTTCATCCCCGCCAGCCGCGTCAAATCCACCGCACCTTCCGTCTGCCCGGCCCGCACCAGCACTCCGCCGTTACTTGCCCGCAGCGGAAACACGTGCCCAGGCCTCGCCAAATCCGCCGCCTTGGTCTCATCCGCTATCGCAACCTGTATCGTATGCGCCCTGTCCGCCGCGCTGATTCCGGTTGTCACTCCCTTTTTTGCATCGACGCTGACAGTAAAAGCAGTACCCAATAGCGCCGTATTATCCAGAGACTGCGGATACAATCCCAGTTTGTCGCATCGCTCGGCCGTCATCGGCAGGCAAATCAATCCACGCCCGTGCGTTACCATAAAATTAATAATCGCCGGCGTCACCTTCTCCGCTGCGCAGACCAAATCCCCCTCGTTTTCCCTGTCTTCGTCATCGACAAGAACAATCATCCTGCCGCTGCGAAGCTCATCAAGCACCTGGTCTATTTCACTAAATTCCATAATTCAAAATTCAAAATTAATAATTCAAAATTTTTATTTTTAGCTCCCCCGGCTACTTCGCCCCGTTGTCCTTCTCGACTTCCTCAATATAGCCGCTGCCGGTTCGAATGTAAATAGCGGTCGCTACTATCGCCATACCCGCCACCGACCACCACAACACCTCTAAGCCCAGTTTATAATAAGGAATGGCTTTCGAAAATTCCGGCGCAAGCAGTACAAATCCCACCATAATAAGCTGCAAAGCCGTCGCAATTTTGCCAATATAAACAGGCTGCACCTTGACTTGCTGCGTGAACATAAACGTCACGAAAAATCCAATCAGCAAAAACATATCCTTGCCGATAATTATCACCACCACCTCTACCGGCACGCGAAATCCCGGCACCATCGCCGTCTTCGACGCCAGCAGCAGCAGGGCGGACATCATCAATAACTTATCCGCCATCGGGTCGAGAAACGCACCCAGCTTCGTCACCTGCTTCTTGTGCCTCGCCAGGTACCCGTCGACCGCGTCACTCAATGCCATCACGACAAATATCACCGTCGCGAGATACCGGAAAAAATCACGTTCCCCCTGCGGATACTGCTCCTTATTGATATTCAGCATCAGCATCACAAAAGGAATTATCAGCAGCACCCTCAGCAGCGTTATCCGTGTTGCCCATGTCAGTCGTGTCATTTGTAAACCTCGAATTTTATATTGACCGCCCGCCGCATACGTTCAGTACCTGGCCCGTCACGTAATCATTCCGCAGCAGAAAAATCATCGCCGCCGAAATTTCATTCGCCGCGGCAAACCGCCGCATCGGAATAAAATCCAACTGCCGTTTTTTATCAGCCTCATCATCGCTCGGCCAGTCCGCAATCCCCGGCGAAATCGCGTTGACCAGTATATCAGGTGCAAGCTCTTTGGCCAAAGCCTTTGTCACGCCAATCAATCCCGCCTTCGATGCGCAATACAAACTGTACCCAGCCCATGGCCTCGTCGCTGCGACGTCGCAGAGATTTATTATCTTCCCCGCCGGCAGTTCTTTACTTTTCAAATTTTTTGCGAATAACTTCGCCGTGAAAATGCAGGCCGTGATGTTCAAGTCAAAAAATTGCCGGGCCTTTTCAAAATTTACTTCCTGCAGAGGCGTTCTTTCGAATATCGCTGCCGAGTTGATTAGTATCTGCGGCGGGGCGGTTCGGTTGAGCTGTTCGAACATCGCCTCCATCTGCCCCGGCTCGGTCAGGTCCGCCTCGACCGCGACCGCTTTTCGTGACATCGCCTTGATGTCATCGACCAGCTTTTCAGCCTTTTCCCGTTCCTTATGATAGTGACAGACGCAATCGCATCCCGCGCGAGCCAATGCCATTGTCAGCTCACTGCCCAGCAAGCCGGTCGAACCAGTCACAATTGCGTTCTTGCCTTGAAGCTCCATAGCAGGTTATATTAGAATAGTTCACCGCTTTTATCAAAAAAATTGTTGTTTATGGTTAGCCTGGCCGCTTGCGGCCGGGGAACAATTTAACATATTTAGCCCCGCCATCTTCGACGCTTCGGCGAGTGGCGGGGTTGTTAGCCCCCTGCATCGCAGGGGGTTAGAGATATAAAATGGTCAAACACATTGACAAGGCCTATTACCAGCTTGCCGCGATGCTCGATGCTGGCCTGCCCATCCTGCGTACACTCAATACCCTCGCACAATCTTACAGGGGCCGTTTGCACAAAATATTTTCATTCCTCGAAAACCAGGTCGCACAGGGCTCCCAGCTTAATGAGGCTATGGCGCAAAAACGCTCCGTTTTCCCGCCGTTCGATATCACGATGGTCGCCGCCGCCGAAGAATCAGGCAATCTGCCCGATACATTCAAAATGCTCGCCGACTGGTACGAGCTGCAGCTCAAAATCCGCCGAAGGCTCATCGGCGGCTTCGCATTTCCCGTGCTCATTTTTCATATCGCCGTTTTTGTCGGCCAGCTTCCCGCAATGTTCGCCGGCGGTATGTCTTTTGACCAATACCTTTGGATTTGTTTTACTACTCTTATCTTATTCTGGGGTGTGATAATTGGCTTAATACTACTTGTCAAAAAAATGCCGAAGCAAGGCACGCTCCGCCTGCTCTTCGATTCCGCATTGATGCTCATCCCGTTGCTGCGTAAACCGCTTTATCATCTTTCTATATCCCGCTTTTGCCGCTCGTTCTATATGCTCTACTCCGCAGGCGTACCGATTACCAACGCCGCCGAGCTTGCCTCCAAAAACACCGGCAACCTCTACGTTTCACAACTCGTCGCGGGAACTTCCAAAAGCGTTTACGCCGGCCAGCCGATGCATAAAGGTCTGTCGCGCCGGTTACCCGTTGATTTATACTCGCTCTGGGAAACAGGCGAAGAGTCCGGCACGCTCGACAAAACGTCTCTGCACCTTGCCAAAATGTACGAAGACCGCGCAGACCTCGGCTTCA
>JBBABK010000004.1:12270-21314 GCA_041657685.1 Phycisphaerae bacterium
AAAATTCTGGTGGACTGGCTGCCCAAAATTTTCTACTTCGGCGTGGCTCTTTATATGATTAAGCTGATTGCACGAAACTTCGGGATGATTTACAGCGGCTATGGAATATAGGAAGTTTTAATTTTAAGTTTTTAGTTTTAAATTTTAAACTTTCACGGTTCATACCATCTTCCGATACCGAAATACACGCCGTCCTGGTTGATATCCTTCGATATCGAGCGGTCGTGGTAGAACGTCGATACGCTTTTCAGTTCGAAACTGTCGCACACAAACGAACCGTACAAATCGCCTCTGACATTCATTTCAACACGGGCATTAGGTGCATAAACCGCGCCGTAGAAATTATAGTTACTGTGAACTGTACTGATGATTATTTCCTGCGCACTGACCGCACTGCCGAACAGCTTAAATTTCTCAGGCCGCTCCGTTAAATTACTAATTATCGCATTGTCTTTAACCTCGAACTTGCCGTTCACGTACAACGTCAGCGAGCTTGCCTCTTTGATTTTTATCTGTGTGAAGTGCGGGACTATTATCTCGCCGGTGACGTGCAAAATAACATCGCCCTCGATTTCAAGAGCCTCAGCGCCTTTCAGTACTATACCATCATACCGCCCGCTTCCGGATGCTCCATTGAGGACCACGTTTCCTTCAATCGTTCCTTTATCTTCCAGCTCCGAAGGAGGTGATACTGCCGGAAACTTCGGGAAATTTTCCATATCCCCTTTTATTCCGGTAATAACTCCCTCGTTTACAATCATTTCATCGGCATTGCCGTATGGCCCCACCAGCACGCTGCCGTTTACATACGCTCCGTTCAAATTAATGCTGCCCTCTCCCTGCGTCCGTGCGGTGGCCAGTATCGTTGAAAGACCCATCTCACCGGTTTTGAGATTATATCCCATTGCGCTGCTGCCGGCTTTTAACGTGATGGTATTTCTTGCCAGTATCCCGTAATCGAACACGCCTCTCAAAAGCGTCAGCGCATAAAATGTCCTCGTTGCGATGCCGCATGTCCCCGTCGATGTAATTACAAATCCGCTCGTCGGGTCCCCGCTTATTTTAACAAAGTAGCTTGAATAGCTGTTTGGCAGTTCCGTTTCAGGAATGTTTAATGTGAACAGCGTGGTGTTATCCCACTCGTCATCTTCCGCGAGCTTTTCATTCATCCGTGATACTATATGTGCTACTCCCGCCTCCGCCGCGGCTATACTATAAGTATCCTCCGCCTGCCGCACCGCCAGCATCCGCGCGTTATATCCCAGCGACAGCATACCGAACCCGACCGTGACCATAATAACCATCACAATAATCACCAGCGGCAGTATAAAGCCTTCTTTTTTGGATTTTGCGTTGTAACGCATTGCCTTTACCTTTTCTGATTATTAACCGCTTCGTCTTACCGCGGAACAATATAGTTGTTTGGTTTTGTCGTCTTTTTCCATAGTCAAAATCATTCGAACAGTCGCACCGTGCACTGAAAAATCTACCGTCTTGACGTTTCGTGCAAGAACTTGCCTGCCTGAATTGTAATTACTCACCGCAAGCTCACTACTGACCGCGCCGCTGAGCAAATTGGCAAACGCGGCTTCTTCGAGCTGGCTGACCGCGTCCGTGGTGAGAATCGTCATATTGCTGTCGCCGTTTAATTCCGTGCCGGTCACCGAAAGTGATGCGTTCCAAAACGCGCTTCTGAAATCATAAGCAATTTGAAGCCAGCTGCTCCATTTATCCGTTAATTCTTCCAGCGGACCGTATTCCGCTACCAGCTCGCCGTTTTCGAGATAAAACTTCGCGTATGCGTCGATGCGGTTCGAATTGATGTCTTTATATGTATAAAGCACGATTGAGCTGCCGTCGCTGCTGATTTTGGGCGACATCATCGAAAGACTGCTCTCCCGTACCATCGACTCGAATGCCCGCTTGGCCGCGTACGAATCCGTTACCATATCGCCGTTCACCTGCTCGTATGATTCTTCCCATCTCCGCTGAGTCTCGACCAACACAACCCCCAGACCAAGGATAATAATCCCCGCCATTACTGACGCAACCAGCATCTCAACTATTGTTAAACCTTTATTCATTCTCATAATGTTGACATTCTAAAAATCCGCAACATAACAGGATAATTTCACAAACCCGCGCGGGTCGCAGGTGTCCCACGCATCGTGCCGCTCCACCCAGTCAACAACCACGTTAAGCGTCTTTGGCTCGCTCGCCGTCGCCTCTTTGTACGACAGAGTCACACGCAGAACGTCTTCGTTAACAATAACGTGGTAGCTGCCGAGCAGATTCGTAAGTCCGGTTATTCCCGGCTCCGTCTGTGTTATTTCTAATTGCCCGGCTAAACTTTGGAGTGGGTCATAATTACTAACACCGCCCGCCGCCTTCCAGTCATTTAATAACAGCTCCGCGATTCCCACGGAACTGTTATAAAGTTCTGCCTTATGGATATCCAGCTTGCTGTAATAAGAAAACCCGAGCGTCCCGACTATCATAATGGAGGAAAAAAGCATAGCGATGACCAGCTCTGCTATGCTCAACCCGCTGCCTGATTTGAGAGTTCTGACGTTCAAACGTTTCCCCTTACGCTTGTGCTGATTTTATGGGACCTGTGTACCCCAAATGCCCCAATTCCCAACGGTCCTTCCAAAATAAAGTATAAACCCCATTCCGGAAATTCAAAATCAGAATCGGCGCAATTTCAGGATGACTTGACTATAAAAAAGAGTGTGTAAGATGTGATTACCCGGCAGTATCGTAACTCGGTTACGGCTTTGAATTTTAAATTTTGGTTTTTAGTTTTAACTTTTTATTACGATTACCAGCTCTATCATTTCGCTTTCCTGAACTTCTTCTGTCTGTGACGGTCTTGCCTCGCTTGAAGTCAGTACAGGCTTGGGAATAATCAATGAATCCACATCCGTTTCCGTCGCCAGCATGGAAGGCAGCTCCCTTGTCATCGCGTTCAGGGCCGCCGTGTTTCTTGCCAGTTCAATTGATTTTGATACGTCTTCTTGCGCTATGATATTATTTATTTGGCTCGGCTGAACGTTCTCAACCGCCACGTCCTGCCCCGGCAAACCCGTATCAACCCGCAGCGTCGCCGATTCGAGCTTGTCCCATATCGTCGCAATATCCGCAACCAAAAGCTCCGCCCTCGGCCTGCTGCACTGAATGTTATAAATCCCGCTCTGCGAATCTGTCACCGGCAGCTCTATCAGCACAATCCCGTTGTCCACAATCGCCCACTTAACGTACGCATCCACCCCCGCGAACTTCGTCGTATTCAGTTCCAGTTTCGCCGTCAGCCGCCCCGGCATCACCGCTTTTGCCGCCGCCGTTTCAATTTTCTCATCAGTTGTTGTCACTGCCTCATCAACCGGTGTCACCGACGCAGCTTCTTTCACAATTTTCACCGGCTCGATTTCCTCGTTTATCCAGTTTTGCGAGAGCACCTGCCCGCTATCTTTAGGCTGCAATCCGACGATATTATAAATCACTCCGCCCAGCACGAGCATCAGCATCACTATCGCCGCAATCGAAATCGTCCGCCGCCAGAACAACTGCTTGACCCCTTCATCGGCCTCGCTGTAATCATCATACGAGCCGACCATACTTTTGCGCTCCAGTCGGCTCTTAACATTTTCGACAAAATTCCTCGGCGTCGAAGCCTGCGGTATCGCGCCCACCAGCCCGCGAATCTTCATCATTTCCGAAAGCTGCCTGGCGACCTCCGCGTCGTGCTGAATCAGCCGTTTAACTTCCGTCTGCCGACGCTGGTCAAGTTCCCCGTCCATATACGCGTTCAGCAAATCGTTTATTTTTCTGTTATCGTTCATCGTATTATCGCCTCGAGATTCTCACGCAGATTCGCACGCGCTCGCGACAGTCGGCTTTTGACTGTTCCCAGCTCCACATCCAGTATCTGTGCAATCTGCGAGTAATCCATATCTTCAATATCCCGCAAAATTATCACGGCCCGCTGTTCCGTATCCAGTTCGTTAATCGCGCGAATTATCAAATCCAACTGCTCTTTATTTGCCGCGACAGCCGCCGGGTCACGCACGCTGGTATCGGCCAGGTAACTCCGCATCGCCGCCTTTGCCTGCTCGTCGTTGCCGCTAATCTGCAAATCCAAAGAGCTAATCGCCGCCCGGCTTTGCCGCCTGCAAAAGTTCAACGTCAAATTTACCGCGATGCGAAACGCCCACGTATAAAAGCTGCTTCGCCCGGCAAACCGGTCAAGGTTCTCTATTATTCTGACAAACGACTCCTGCGTAAGTTCCGCCGCATCGTCCGCATTCCGGCACATCCGCAAAACCACGTTATACAGCCGGTCCTTATATTTGGTTATCAGCTGCTCCAGCGCCTCGGCATCACCCGTTTGGCTGCGCTGTACCAGCGTCTCATCGCTTAAATTGACCGTTTCAGGCTGCATTGCAGCTTTCCTTTATTTAGACCACTAACCGGCCGATTTGTTCCTGCGTTTTTCTCCACCACCCCGAAATGTCGTGTTTCAAAACCCCTATAATCGCAGATTCACGCCTCAGCGTCAAATACTATTAACTAACGACTATCGACTAACGACTATCTTTCCAGCACCACGCTGGAAAGATACCTCTGTCCCCACGGACTGGTGCACGTCACCTCCAGCACGTACCGTTCGCAGTCCGGGCAGTAATAATCCAGCTTGAACTCATACGCCCGCAGATAATCCCGCCATTGCTCGCTGTTATCTATAAAATTCATAAGATTGATATCGTCCCAGATGTACATCCGCTTGCCTTTCGGGTCCGCCGCCCTGGCTTGGTACCGATACAATTCGAACCGGAACACGCCCGGCCCTTTCATCGCTGCCCCGGCCGCGTCCTGCAACTGCACGTATGCGATAATCATATCAGCCTTGTTCGCTTTATCCGCTTTTTGCACTTCGCTTATCGGCAGCAGCACAACCTTGGCCGGGTGATACGTTTTGTATTTTTCAAAATCCGATATCGCGCTGCGCACCGACCCCGAATCCGATTCGCACCCAGCTATTATTGATATTACGATTGCTATCCCGCATACGATTGCATTTTTGAACATATTTAAAACTCCGAATTCCGTTTCTGATTAATTAACTCGGCCAATATACCGACTCCCCCGGCGAATTTGAACAAAAAACTGGTTAGCCCCTCGGCCCGCCGAGGGGGAATTATTTAAAATTTAGCCCCGGGCACTGTCCTGGGTTTTTTCTTCATGTTGGGGGGGACTATTCACCAGCGACTATCGACTATAAAAACAAACCCAATTCAAACCCAAAAAAATAACCCCGCGGATTTTGTCCACGGGGTTATAAAAAATGCGAATCAATTTCATTTTAGCCAGAAGTTGAAGTGGCTGAAATAAAGATAAATGCCGAGGACCAGTCCCAGAACCACAATGGTCATAATAACTTCGGTAACGCCCCAGCTATTGCGATTTTCCTCACGCTGGCCGGCTGAAACCGTGGAGTAAGTAAGCTCGGCGATTTTCTCGTAGTTCGGCGGAGCAGTGAGCATCGATACGCCGACCACGACAATAATACTTAACAGCAATAACCAGCCGGTGGCGAACAGGAAATTGTATTCGCCGATATATACGAGCCAGCCAGGCGATGTGATGGCGGGATTTTCGCCGCCGGTCATAGCCTGGACGGTGAGTTTGAACATGCCGGCTATGAATCCGATTAGCAGTCCTGATACAGCGCCTTTGCCGTTGATGCGCTTAAAGAACAGTCCGAGCAGGAACACGGCGGTGATTGGCGGAGCGAGATAGCCCTGGACGCTTTGGAGATATTGATACAGGCCGCCCTGCGAGACTCGCTGCATAACAGGAATCCAAATCAGGCCCATTATGACTACGAAGACAGTAACGACTCGGCCGACGGTTACGAGGTGGCGTTCGGAGGCACGAGGGTTGATTTTTTCGTAGATGTCTACCGTGAACAGTGTCGCGCAGGAGTTGAACAGTGAAGAAAGCGAACTCATAAGTGCCGCGAGCAGGCCGGCGACAACGAGGCCTCTAAGTCCGACCGGCAGGAGCGATGTAACCATCACGGCAAAGACCCTGTCGCCGTCCACTACCTGCTGTCCCGCAACTGTTTTTAGGGGAGTATCAATCATGCCTTTCTGGAACAGTGCGTATCCGATAAGGCCGGGGATGATGAAAATCATAACGGGCCAGACCTTGAGAAACGCTCCCCACAGCGCGCCTCGCCGTGCGGTTTTCAAGTCCTTGGCGGACAGCACTCGCTGGACAATGTACTGGTCTGTACACCAGTACCAGATTCCGATGATTGGCGATGCGATAAGAACGCCGAGCCACGGGAAGTCGGGGTCGGTATTCGGCCGCCACAGCGCGAAGTTTTCGGCATTCTGGCGAGCTATTTCCTGCAGTTCGCCCCAGCCGCCGAGTTTTGACAGGCCGAAATATGTGATAAATGCTGAGCCGATGAGCAGGACGATGGTTTGCATTGTATCGGTATAAACGACGGCTCGAAGTCCGCCGATGATTGTATAAATTCCTGTGAACACAACCGTGAGGATTGCGCCAAGCCAGAAGGCATCGAGTACGAAATTGCCGACTTCCAGATGAATTTCGGGAAGCAGGACGTTAAATACGACGCCGCCGGCGTAAACGGTGACGGAAACTTTTGTAAATACGTACGCGACGAGCGAGACGATAGAGAGAATCCATCGGGCGGTCGGGTTGAATCGCCGTTCGAGAAATTCGGGCATCGTGAAAACTTTGGAGCGGTAATAGAACGGCACGAACACCCAGGCGAGCAGGACGACGACCCATGCGTGCAATTCCCAGTGCGCCATAGCCATCCCGCTGGTGGCACCCTGACCGGCGAGTCCGACAATGTGCTCGGAGCCGATGTTGGACGCGAAGATGGATGCGCCGATGACGAACCATGGCATATGTCTGCCTGCGAGGAAGTAGTCGGTTGATGATTTGAGTCCCTGTTTGACAGACCAGACTGAAATTCCCGCGATGATTACAAAGTACACGACGATTGTAATCCAGTCGAGTGTCTGGAACTCGGCTGAGGCCAGCAAATGAAACTGCTCCATAGTTTCTCCTTTCTGATAACTGAAAAGATGCCAAGATTGAGATATTATAAGGATTTATAAATCTGTGACAACTGGAAAAAGTACAGAGACAAATTTCGAATTCAGGATTTAGAATTTCGGATTTTGTTGTTGCATAGCGGAGCGGTATTGTATAGTATTATTCCAAATTGCGAGAGGCTGAGCATGGATGCAGGTAATAAAGTCTGTGCGGAGGAGTTGATGCGGCGGAATGCATATCTAATGTGTTTCATTTGTCTGCGGAGAGACAATTTATGCTGAAAGACCATGAAAAAGAAAAGCGACAATTAATGGAAGAGATTCGTTTTCTGCGGCCCAAACTTGCCAAGCTCGAACCTGTCGATGCAGAGAAGGCAAAGAAAAAAGAAAAGCCTGCCAAGGTGGAGCGATTGCACAAGAAGGTTTTGGAGGATATCCGGAGCGGCAAAGCTATGGAGGTGCAAAAAATCGGAGAGGAAACTGCCCGGATGGTTCACGAGTTAGAGGAGCAGCGAGCCGAACTGCGTCATCAGAATGAAGAAATTCAGGAGATGCACGAGGAACTGGAAGAATCACACAGAGAGATGGCAATTGATGTGGCCGCGCGCAAGCGAGCAGAGCAGGAGGTACTGGACAGCGAAGAGCGGCTGCAGGCGGCACTTGACGCGGCTGGGCTTGGGGTTTGGGACTGGGATATAGTCGGGGGGAGAATTGCATGGGAGGGGTGTCTGGAAAAGTTGTTCGGATATAAGCCAGGGCAGTTCGACGGCAGCTACGAAATGTTCGAACGAAGAGTTCATCCTGAAGATGTGGCAGTATTGCGGGCGGCGATTGGTAGGGCACGATATGAAAAACAGGAATATCAGAATGAGCACAGGGTAATTTGGCCGGACGGTTCTATTCACTGGATACAGAGCAGAGGGCGATGTTATTATGACGATAAGGGCGATGCTGTAAGGATGCTTGGAGTTGTAAAAGATATTACCGAACGCAAAGAGGCGCAAGAGGCTCTGTTCCAGAGTGAGGCTCGCTTTAAAATTATTTTCGAATCCATAGCAGAGGCCGCGGTTTTTGTGGATACCGAGCGGCGGATTAGCGTGATAAACAGCGCGGCTGAGAAGTTATGGGGATACACCGGGGATGAACTGAGGGGCAAGACGACAGAATGTTTGCACCTGAACCGGCAGGACTATGAGGAACTTGGAAGAAGACACTATCATACAGGCAAAGCAGCAGAATCCTCGACGTTCGAAATGCACTACCGGCGCAGGGACGGTTCGATATTTCTCGCGGAGTCTATCGGCACTCAGGTTCGTGATTCCAAAGGCAATGTTTTTGGTTTTGTGGGTTTGCACCGGGATATTACAGACCGCAAGCGTGCGGAAAATGCGCTGCAGGAGAGCGAGGAGCGTTTTAGAGGCGCACTTGAAAATATTCCTGATGTAATTGTGATATATGACGCCGATTTAAGAATCCGGTACGTCAACGCGGCTATGCGCCAGGTAACAGGCAAAGAGACATCCTATTTCATAGGCAAGCGGGATGATGAAATCTGGCCAAGGGATGTTTACGAGGCCTATCTTCCTGTTCTGCGTGAGACATTCAGCACAGGTACAATTCACTCGCTTGAGGCCGACATCACATTGCCCGATACCGGATATCACTATTTGAGAATTACCTGCGTGCCCATTCTCGATGAGCAAGGTGCGGTCAGGGAAATTGTCGGGATCACAAATGATTTAACCGGGCGCAAGCTGGCGGAAAAGGCATTGATGGAAAGCCAAATCAGGTTCAGAGAACTTTTCGAGAGTATGGGCAGCGGGGTTGCGGTTTATGAGGCAGTTGGGAACGGAGAAAATTTCGTTTTCAAGGACTTGAACAGGGCCGGCGAGAGGATTGATAAAATCGGACGAAAAGAAGTAATCGGCAAAAAGGTGACTGATTTAT
>JBBABK010000004.1:21324-22290 GCA_041657685.1 Phycisphaerae bacterium
GCATAAAGGAGATTGGACTGTTTGAGATTTTTCAGCGCGTGTGGCGGACGGGGCAGCCTGAGCGTCATCCGGTAACGCATTATCAGAATGGGCGATTGAATCACTGGGTGGAAAATTACGTGTATAAGCTGCCCGGCGGCGAGTTAGTTTCCGTCTATAACGATGTTACGGAAAGAAAGAACATAGAAGAGCAACTGCGGGATTATTATACCAAGCTGCGAGCGATGGCGATATCTTCGCTGCTTACGGAAGAGCATCAAAGGCATGATATTGCACAGAAGCTGCACGACGATATCGGCCATAAGCTTGCGATGGCGAAGTTCAGCGTGGAATCGTCGATGAATCGTGATAAAGAACTTATTGGTCGAGAATTCGGAGAGGCGTTGATAGGCGAAATTGATTCTATGATTGAGCGGGTACGATCGCTGACATTCGAGTTGGGAAATCCGGTATTGACTGAGCTGGGTCTGGAAGCGGCGCTGGAAAGACATCTGACCAGAGAGGTCAAGGCAAAATATGGAATTAATTTCGAATTGAATAAATGCGGGCTTATGGAAATCAGCGAGAACTTTACCATTTGCCTGTTTCGAAGCGTGCGTGAGCTGCTGAATAACTGCGTTAAACATTCCGGCGCGAAGAATGTAATTGTCTGCATCGAAAAAAATGAAAGCGATTTAATCATAACCGTAGAAGATGACGGCAAAGGATTCGATGTTAACGAAGCCAATTCGAGAATCGGCAAAGGCGGAACGTTCGGCTTGTTCAGCATACAGGAGCAGCTCGAAAGTTTCGGCGGAAGGCTGAAGATTAAATCGGTGATTGGGCAAGGCAGCAGGTTCGAAATTGTCGTTCCTGTGGATGAGACGAAATAAAAGAAAAAACGGATAATACAGGAGGCTGGAGTAGAATTTTGTTATGTTGTATGTTCGACATTAAAATATATAATGGGCAGTTCGGGGGTGAGGG
>JBBABK010000005.1:0-20394 GCA_041657685.1 Phycisphaerae bacterium
AAAAACAGGCCGAGATAACGCCAAGATACAGCCACATATAGTGACTAAGGTCTACCTCACAGACACCGTATACTACGCCCGATACGGCAAACCTATTATTATACCACCGGTATTTTAAAAGTCAATGAGTGAGCTAAGCGAGCGGGTCAATCCTGCAAGGCAGCTATTCGCTGTTTAGCGAACTCGTATTTTTCCCGGCCGAGGCGGCTGAACAGCTCGCGGCCGGGATACTTCGTCCTGAACTGCTCGCGGTATGCGTCTTCGATTTGGACGGCTAATTTGTAATTTTCCAGCGCGACATTTTTTTGGCCGGTTTGCTCGGCTGTAATCGCAAGTGCAAACCTGATTCGTCCGAGGCCGGGGTATTTTTCAGCTGCTGTCCCGGCAGCTTCGAATGATTTTTGGAGATAAGACGATTTTTCACTACCGGTCGAATTCTGTGCGAGCTTTTCATAGACGTCGGTCAGTTTATCGTACGGACGATAGTCGGCGTGGTCACGACCGGCAGCGGTGAGCAGGGAATTTTCGGCAAGGGAGAGTATATCTTTTTGTTTCGGGCCGTAGTAATCGAGGTACTGCAGATACAGTGATGCGATGATTAAATCCGGCTGGGGATTACACCGGTCGGCTTTCGATGCCTGTTTTAGAAGCATCTGCGTGCTGTCGAGCAAGGTCCCATTGTAAGCGTCACGTGCTTCGAACAGCAGGGTTGTGGTTTTCGCTGTCGGCAGCACTGCAAATATAAAGAAAAGAAAAACAGAGACGATTGAAACTGCCAAACCGATTAGTCGAACGGGTACATTAATGCTAATTGTTGAATACCGATGTTTCGATTCGAGACGGTTTATAGCAATCAAACAGGCGATGACTGCCCATAGCGTTGTATATATGCCCGGCTCGAAAATCGCAAAATCGATTAAATTGTGAAGCAGCAGTCCGAGGCAGGCACAGAATAGCGCTTTGGCGGTGATGCCGTTGAGACTCGAAGGATAAGAATTCGCGGCTGACCAGGCGAGTGCGAAGCCGAGTATAAATGCGATGGCCGGTCCGATGTAAAACGCAAATACTGCATAAGCTATAGCGAATAGCGGCTGGCCCTGTATGGAAAGCGGATTGAGCATCGGGCGAATGAAAAGTATCACCACAGAAATAAGCGTAAGAATCGTCAGAAGTGCCGTGCGGCTAATCGCTGGTTTTTTCGGCTCGGTGACATTTTCAGTCCCCGGATTCAATGTTTTCCACAATGGGACAAATATTAACAATAGAAATGCGGCGAGGCCGAGCGGACCATATTGAGTTAACAGTGACAAGGCAAAGTTATGAGGGTCTCTGACCGTTTCGAGCGCGGCAGGTGCTTTGTAGCGCGGGTAATACGAATTAAAGTTGCCGGGGCCGACGCCAGTTATCGGGTGGTCGGCGTACATCTCGGCTGCACCACGCCAATATTGCCAACGCACAAGCGTCGAGTTGCCGCCGGGCAGGCGGTTGTGCTGTACGCCGTAGTTGATGATTAAAGCCGTGCATATAATTATTGCCAGCAGGACAAAAATAAAAACCGCCCTTCTGTGTTTTTTGATGAATGGGCCGAAGCGGAGCAGTAAAGCGAATAATACAAGTGCGAATATAAAAGCTGCGGTTCCGCCTTTGGAGCGAACGAACACGAAATTCAGCAAAACGACGGCGAGTGCGGCGGCTGACATAAAAACAACTGAAACAGCAAGTTTTGGTTTTATAAAATCTTTTATGTGTTCGGCAAATAATGCCAACGCGGCAAACGCCGACAGGATGGTAAATGAAGCAACGGAATTGCTTGTGGTTAAAAAACCGGTTACGCCTTTTGTATAGAGTCGATGTTCGAACAGCCAGGCGTCGAATGAGCCGGGGACCATGCCGAGCGGAGCAAGCATACTTTGCGGGTCTGTTTCATACTGCTCAATCATCATCTGCATTTCCGCGAAGAACTGACCTGCACAGCGGTAAGCAGACGCACAACCGAGCGCAACTATAACGGCAAGCACAAGCCGGATTTTCGAATCGCTGTCGAGTAATTGTACGAGCATCAACGCTGCGAGAATCGGGATTGTCATTGTGACGAAATCATTTACGGCTGCGCGCTTGTTGGATGCAATAGTGATGCCGACAAGACCCGCCGAGATAAATATTAACAGCGGCAGTTCGAGTACGGTGAAGGAATAAACAAAAGTTTTCTGCAAAAGATTTTTGAGCAGCCAAAGCAAAAAACATAAAAAAAGAATGGAGGAAAAAATCAAACTCACCAAATCATTGCCGATGTTTGTCCACGATGAAAGTGACGACACGTTGATTGATTCTGCATTGGTCGCCCTTAGAGCAAGTACGCAAAGAAATACTGTGAGCAGCAGATAGTTCCAAATGCTTTGGTTTGTTTTCTGTTTAATAGCCACGAAGACCCTAAGACCCTAAATATCATTTTTTAGCGATGCGCCTTCCATTATTGCTATTATGGCGAGGATTAAAAACGTCTGGATGAATATTAATACAGCACCGGCGAGATTGACCTGATACAGGAATGTCGCGCCAAGGCCGGTAACCAAGGTCGCCAAATAAAGCGTCAGGACGGTTTGCGTCTCAGTCAGGCCGCGGCGTTTCAGCCTGTGCGAAAAATGCTGTGTGTCGCCGACGAACGGACTTTTACCCTGTGAAATGCGAAGCATCGATACGCTGATAAAATCGTAGAGCGGTACGGCCATTACGATAAAAGGCATAAAAATCGAATACCAGTTGTCGTCTACGAGTTGATAATAGTATGTTGTGCGCAGTGTCAGTAACGCCACTATGAAACCTACTACAAGCGAGCCTGCATCGCCCATAAAAATAATCGCGGGCGGGAAATTGAAAACAAGAAAGCCGAGCAGTGAGCCGATGAAAATTAAGGCCATCGAGCAGACGAAAATTTGGCCGCTCATCGCCGCGGCGACAAAGAGAATCGCCGATGTGATTATGGCAATACCGGCAGACGCTCCGTCCATATTGTCGAGAAAATTAAATGCGTTAATTATGAGCACAATCCAAAACGTTGAAAGCAGTGCCGTAATTTTCCTGCTGTGGATGAAAAATTCCGCACGTACGTCGGCGAAAGCGGCGGCGATAAATGCGATAACAAACTGGAAAAATAATTTTTTGAACGGGCCGAGATGATATTTATCATCGACCAGACCGAGCGCGAACAGAGCGGTAATGCAGAAGATAACGACCAGCAGCCGCGGTATTTTTTCAATAAACCCGACGGCGTGGATGACTACTGTTTCGCCGAGCACCTTATCCAAACGTCCCGGTTCAATAAGAAAGTACACGACAAAAACAGCAAAGGCGAGTGCGGCAACGATGGTTGTGTAAATCGCGATGCCGCCGCCGAGCGGGATAACGGAACGATTGAAGCGGTCGGCGGACGGACGCGAGACAAAGTCGAAACGCACCGCGAGATTTTTTACGACGATTGTCAGTACGGCTGATGTTATGAACGATACGATTAATAAAACTGCATAAAGCGTTAAGTACATTGTTCACGCAACTGCTCGAGCAGCCGGCTCCTTACTTTCGAGAAAAAATCATGATAAACACTTTGTTTGTAGTCGGGAAAAGTATATTCGAACGATTTCCAGATACCTTTACTGAAATTAAGAGTCACTTCTGCGTACATTCTATTGCCGATGTAAATTCTATGCGAGAAGTTTTTTGTGCTGGCGAGGACGAGCTTGGAAGGCTCTATAATGCCTGGGTCGAGGTTTACCGGCCGCGGCCAGGTAAGATTAAGCCGTCCAGCCAGTTGCTGTTCCATTTCGTTGGTTTTGTGTTTTATTTGGGCCAGATCGCCGGGGTCGATGGGTTTTTCGATGGTTACGAATTGGCGGAGGACATTCGGGCCGATTTCGTCTTTGTAATATTCGGTCTGCGAAAACGGCCAAACATCACTTTGTAAATCTATCGTACCGAACTCTGTTTCGATGTGCTCCACCGCTGCAGATTGACAACTACTATCAGCGGCTAAAATGCCGATAATGAGCTTGACTGGTTTTGGTTCGCGAAGCTGCCACATTGTAATAAAACATGACCGCCAGGACGTTAAATCACAAATAAAAAATTTTCAAATGAAAGAATACAATATCTTCGCCGTCGTCACCTATGCCTCTGCATAGCGATATTGGTGCCAAGACGACTGGTATTATAACTGACTCGCGCTGAATTATTTAGTTTTATTTAATACATCGCGGACTTTATCGTCCATAGCTTTCTGGTCGGTCTTAAAGCTATTCAGGCCGGCGAGATTCATAATCGCGTCAAGGCCGACTTTCTGGGATTCGAGAAGCTCCTTCCAATTTTCGAGCTTTGGTATTTTGCCTTCTTCAGTGCTTGTCTTTATCTGTTCCTCGCTCCATTTGACAACTATATCGCCGCAATCGTGCTCAGCGAAAAATTCGACAAGCTCATCGGCTGTTATCGTATCAAGATTTTCCTTTTCAAGATCATCAACGCATTTGATAAGTTTATCAGGTATGTCCCACAATGTATCTAATCCGGCTTTTTCAATGTCAGTTTCATTATTTACCCCGACGCTGTAGTCCGCTTTGGTTTTATCTGTAATTCGGTCCGGTGACAAATTTAAATTTTTAAACTGCTCTGCAACTTTGGGCGGCATAGTCATTACATCAATGCCTGCCAAATCGCGAATCTGCTCACCTTCTCTAAACGATGCACCAATTTGTTTTGTTTGAACTTTGCCCTGCTTTCGCAGTTTACGAATAGCTGCCTGCGAAGCCAGCGTCGCTTTTTCACCGATGTACGAACCGTCACCTAAATTATTTTCTTTAACGAAGCTGTTCAATCTGCCGAGAAAAACATTTACATAATTCGGATTGCTCAGCCTGGCTATGATATAATTCTGCCGCGCGGAAAATCCGAGCGTATGATTCACTGTGATTCCCTCCCGCACAACTTTTCGCGTTGCGAGCAGGCCAGCCGGCGTAAACGGAATTTTAACTATAAAACGTTCAGGACACACGGCGTGGTATCTTTTCGCATAACTTATCGCCAAGTCACTATCATTAGCCAGATCCGTATGTTCTTCGACCGAAACGAACGCGTCAAATTTTTCCACCAGCCGCAAACCGTGCCAGGCGTTGAGTATAAATGCGATTTCCAGCATTTGCTCTTTTTCGTCAAGCTGGTACGGCTCAAGAAGTTTCGCGACATCGCCGATTAGCGAATCATATCTGCCGGTCTGCACTTCTTTATTCAACAGTGTATTGTTCGTCGTAAGCGCGCCGAACTGCCGCGTCCACAACTTGCCAGCTTCATCCATATTGCCCGTATCGAGCCACAATTCCGTACCAAGCTGACGCATCTTTTGCCAAATCGGGTCGCCTGGAAAATTGTCCCGCAGCTCGCCGAACTTCGGCCTAAAACTATTCCTTAAAAATACGTGTATCTCCTCTGCCGGATTTGCCCTGTCCTTTGCCATTTGATATATCCTCCCGTTAAATTTCCTAATTCCAGATTTATCTTAGCATTACTCGTCCATCAAGGCAATTGTTCACTAATTATATAGTTGCTCAATTTTTGATATGAACTGCTCGCTTGTGCGTGCCTCCATCAGAAATAATAAAGCTTCCTTTCGCTTTGAATGATATTTACAGTAACCCGGCAGAAACTTTCGGAAATAGCGAACAGCTTTCTTGTCCGGATACAATCGGCAAACTAATTCGAAGTGATGCAGTATCAGTTCTTTTTGTTCCTTTATTGTCGGCGGCTCGTATCCGCAGCCGTCGAAATGAGCTTTCAGTTCGCTAAATATCCACGGATTGCCGATAGCACCCCTCGCTATTGTTATGCCGTCGATTTTGCTGTCCCGCAATGCATCCAAAGCAGATTGAGCCGAAAGCAAATCACCACTGCCGATTACTGTCAGTGACGAGAATTTCTGTTTGACCTGCGATACGATATTCCAATCCGCTTTGCCGCGGTAGCTGTTTATTACAACTCTGCCGTGAACCGTCACCGCATCGATACCTTCGTCATCGGCGGCTTGTAGAATCGTCCAGAAATCCTCTTTCGATTCATCGGATTCATCTCTGCCGATTCTCAGCTTGACCATTACAGGGCATTTCACCGCACCGCGAACCGCTTTCATCATTTCAATCGCTGTATCAGGCTTAGCAAGCAGCGCTCCGCCCCTGCCCCGCCGCAATACCTTCGGCGCTGGGCACGCGAAATTCAAATCGATAATATCATAGCCAATCGCTTCGAGCGCAACAGCCGCTTTAACCATTTCCGCAGGTTCGCTGCCGAGAATTTGTGCTCCGACTGGATGTTCATCCTCGCCGGGAAGAAATAATTTCTTTTTAAGAACTTTGGGATTGGCTGCGCTCTTTGCCAGCATCACGCCGGCAAACGTCAGGGGACAGCCGAGCCTTCGAGATATTGTTCGCATCGCGTAATCGCTGTACCCGCTAAGAGGTGACTGAAAAAAGGGAACATTCAGAATTATTTTGCCGAGCCTGAGCATCACGATTCAGCCCTGCCCAGCGGCACAAACCTGCACAGCAGAATCCCAAGCTCATATAACAGGTATAGCGGCAGAGCCAATGTCACCTGGCTGATTATATCCGGCGGCGTCGCAACCGCGGCTATTATGAACATTACAAGAAATACGTATTTACGAATCTTTCTTAGCTTCGAAATCGATACGATGCCGATACGCTGCAAAACGAAAATCGCCAGCGGCGTCTGGAAACCAAGCCCGAACACGAGCATCAGCATCGTTATAAACGAAATGTATTTATCGAACGTCCACGCCTGCTCGCCGCCGAGCACAGTGCCGAACTTCAGAAAAAATCTCAGCGAAAGCGGCGCAACCACGAAAAAGAAAAACAACGCGCCGGCTATAAATAAAATCGCAGAAAAAGGCACGGCGATTTTCACGTATCTGCGTTCGTGTTTGTACAAACCGGCCGATATGAACATCCATAAATGATAGAACACCCACGGGCTTGATATGAGCAACCCCGCGATGAGCGATACCTTCATATATATTACAAACGCGTCGGGTATGCCGAGGAAATTGAGCGGGTCGTCGGGAACGAGTCTTTGATAAGGCTCCAGCAAAAAACGCACCAGGCGCGTTCCGAATATCATACATATAATCGTGCCAATCCCAAGGCCGGCCAGCGCGTAAATCAGCCGCCGTCGTAATTCTTCGAGGTGGTCGCCGAGGCTCATTGTGGTGTCGAAAAGCTCTTTGGATTTTTCCATTTTGAAACAGCGCAGAGAAAATCAGGTTGCCGCTCAGCCGTTTTGGTCTTTCCGGCTGTCTTTAGCAGGTTCTTTTTTGACTTCTTTCTCTATATCCTTAGCTTCCTGCTCTATCTCATCCTTTGTGTCGTGCAGTCCCTTTTTGAATTCTGTCAGACTCCTGCCCATTCCCCTCGCCAAATCAGGAAGCCTTCGCCCGAATATCAACAGAGCAATCACCAGGATGACAAGCAGTTCGGGCCATCCAATCGTCCAGGCCAGGATATATCCATTATAAGCGTCCATTTGGCTCTCCTTAATTCTCACATAAATACTACCGCCATTCAGGACAATCGTCAATAACTAAAGCGGGGTCATCATTATTGACTCGGCCCTGTCAAACAAATATAATGCCTGTTGTTTATATAATTATTTCAGCGATATGCGGGGATACTACGATAAGTTCCGCAAAAAGACAACCTACCAGACTCGAATCAGCCATTGCAACAGCGCTTATTGCTGTGCCGGTCATCATTATTCTTGTTATCTTTGTTTCGCAGAAAAACGCTGATATTTCCCGATTCGGCATCACGGCCGAAATTGCCGAAAAACCGCAGGGCCAACAGGGAATTAACCCTGCCGAACTGGCTCCGCCGCAGGGATTCGAGAAATTCGGCCCCGGCGAATATTACGACCAGGAAACACTCTATGAAAAAATCGACGGCAAAGCGCCGCTGTATCTCGAAAGCGGATTTGTGAAACTATTTACCCAGCGATATGTAAATGGAAAAAACTATGAGCTGACTTACGAATTATATGTGTACGATATGGGCCTGACCGGCAACGCTTTTAGCGTTTACAGCGTACAACGCCGTGCAGGAAGCTCGCCTGGCAATCTCCAATTTTCCTATAGTACGGACAACGGCCTGTTTTTATCATACGGAAAATATTATTGTGAATTCATAGGCTCATCCGATTCGCCGCTGCTGCTCGATGCGATTGATTTTACTGCGAACGCACTTATAGAAAACTTAAAAGACGCAGGGCCGGTCGAAATTCCGCAGCTTGATATGTTTGCGTCACAAAATCTCGTCCCCGGTTCGTACATCCTGTATTTGAACAGTGCCTACGGATTTACCGGCCTGACAAATACATATTCCGCTAAATACAAAATTAACGGTGAGACCGTCACGGCTTTCATAAGCAAACAGCCGGACGGCTCAGCCGCTCAAAAATTAGCCGAGCAATACGTTGATTTTCTCATAGCCAACGGCGGAGAAAAAATCCAATCGCCCGATGCCGATACGCAATACGTTGATTTATACGGCAGCATTGAAATAGTATCGGTGAAAGATTCCTTTGTTTACGGAATTCATCAGGCCGAGGATAAAAAGGCCGCGGAAAATGCACTCGCTTTAATTAGTGAAAAATTAGACGAAGAAAAATAATGGCTGAAAATGATAAAAATAAGCTGCCGCGTCGGGAGTTTCTTGCCCGAACAGCAAAGGCGGGATTATCCATCGCCGGCGCTTCGGTTCTGGCAAAATTAATGTATTCCTCAAAAACCCCTTCGGTCCAAACTGATTTATCCGAGATGGTGAAAATCCCCAATTTTTCAATTACTGCCGGGGGCGCTCATCAAATTAGTATCGTAAAAGGCGCTGACCCCGCCCAATCATCTTTAAAAGCAATCGACCTGCTCGGCGGAATCGAACGTTTCGTCAAGCCGGGCGAAACCGTTGTCATAAAACCGAACATCGCGTTCGCGTCGCCGCCGAGCCTTGGCGCAACTACCAATCCCCAACTGGTCGCGCAAATAGTCCGGCTGTGCTACGACCGCGGCAAGGCGAAAAAAGTCATCGTCACCGACAACCCAATAAACAACCCGCAAAGCTGCTTTCTTATCAGCGGCATCGGCAAGGCGGCTTCACAGGCCGGCGCAGAATTACTATTGCCGCGACCGTCCTTTTTCCAGAATACTACTTTACCAGGCGGCAGGCTGATTAACGATTGGCCGATTTACTACCAGGCTCTGAAAAACGCAGACAAGCTCATCGGCATCGCCCCGCTCAAAGACCATCGTCGCAGCGGTGCGTCAATGACGATGAAAAATTTTTACGGTCTGCTCGGCGGCAGACGAAACGTATTCCACCAGGATATTAACACAATCATAGCCGAACTTGCTATGCTGTTCAGGCCGACGCTTGTAATCCTCGACGGCACAGTAGTTATGAAAACCAACGGCCCGACCGGCGGCTCGACCTCCGATTTAATTCGTGCTGATACGTTGATTGCCGGTACCGACCCGGTCGCAGTGGATTCTTTCGGCGCGACGCTGCTCGATATGAAAATTTCGGATTTGCAGTATTTATCACTTGCCAAACAGGCCGGCGTCGGCACGACCGATTATATGTCACTGAATCCTTTATATGGTGCGATAAGCTAATATGAAAATAGTAACCGCCAGACGAATATGCCAAATTTTATTCTTCGCCCTTTTCCTGTGGCTCTGCATCGTCAGCACCGTCGGCAGGCAATTGTGGCAAATCGGGGATTATCCGGTAAATTTCTTTTTCTATCTCGACCCGCTCGTCGCACTCGGCACGATGCTGGCCGCTCACGCGCTTTACGGTTTACTCGTTCTGTCTCTTATCACAGTTATATTAACAATAATTTTCGGCAGATTTTTCTGCAGCTGGGTCTGTCCGTTCGGCTCCGTTCATCATTTCTTCGGCTTTCTGGCAAAGCGACGAAAAAAAGTTGCTGAAAGAATCAAACTCAACCAGTATCACAAAGCACAGCGAATTAAATATTACATTCTTGTCGTGTTTTTGGTTATGGCGGCTTTTCCGTCACTGGCCGCGACGCTGCAAATCGGACTGCTCGACCCGATATCATTCGTCACCCGCTCTTTTAACATAATGCTGCTTCCTATATTCGACCGCATAACGAACATAGCATCTTCCGAGCCGAGGTTTTATCAGGGTGCATGGCTGATACTTGCAGCTTTTGCCGCAGCGGTTTTACTGAATTTTATTATTCCGCGATTTTATTGCCGGTTTATCTGTCCGCTCGGAGCGTTCTTCGGACTCATTGACAGATTCGCTATTTGGCGCATCGGAAAGAAAAATGCCGAATGCCTCGAATGCCGGCTCTGCGAGGAAAATTGCGAAGGCGCATGCCAGCCGACGCATGATTTCAGAATCAGTGAATGCGTCCTGTGCTTCAACTGCCTCAATGATTGCAGGCATCACGTGATGACATATCAAACCGCAAAGAGCGCGAGCGGTGAAATCACTGACCCTGATATTTCCCGTCGCGGTTTCATCCTGTCACTTGCAGGCGGCGCGCTCGCCCTTCCTGCCGTAAGGCTCGCAAACCAGCTCGGCTCCAATTACAACCCCGGCATCATCCGCCCGCCGGGTGCGCTGAGCGAAGAGGAATTTCTAAAACGATGCATCAAGTGCGGCCAATGTATGCGGGTCTGTCCGACCAATGTAATTCAGCCAGCCTCGACGCGAGGCGGGCTTGAAAACCTCTGGACGCCGACACTGAACAATCGAATTGGTTCGAGCGGCTGTCAGTATAACTGTGTTGCCTGCGGACAGGTTTGCCCGACCGCGGCAATCAGACCAATCAGCCTCGACGAAAAACACGGCTCAGGCGATTTCGCCGATGCCGGGCCTGTAAAAATCGGAACCGCGTTCGTTGACAGAAGCCGATGTTTGCCATGGGTATTCGGACGGCCATGCATAGTATGCCAGGAAAACTGCCCGGTCAGCCCCAAGGCGATTTACACAAAACTTTCTTACGACACAGTAAGAAACGGCGAACAGGCAACGGTAAAAATCGTCGGCAATACCGTTGAAATACCGGTGATTATGAAACCGGCACAATATTCAACTGGTGATTATTACTGCACCGTTGGTCCCGCTCGATTCGAGATTACGGATAATTCCGAAAACACACTTACTATCAAAACAACAGAAAACGCTGAACAATTGTTGCCCCCTGATGGTAAGATTAAAATTGAAGTACGCCTGCAGAGGCCTTATGTTGACCCGCAAAAATGTATCGGCTGCGGCGTGTGCGAGCACGAATGCCCCGTCAGCGGCAAGCGGGCAATCAGGGTCTCAGCCGAGGGTGAAACAAGAAGCGCTAACAGAAAATTATTATTAGATTGATAGCTGAGGAGCAATACGATGAAAGCAAATAACAATAAATCCATCGACAGGAGAAATTTTCTCAAGGCCGCCGGCGCCGCGGGTCTTGGCTCTGTAATAGCGTCACGATACGCGTTCGGCGAACCGAATACACCGGCTGAACCAAACGCCCCCGCCGCAGAAAAAGCAAAATATCCGCAGCTTCCCAAACGCAAACTCGGCCGGGCCAATATCGAAGTACCGGTAATCGCCAACGGCGTGATGTTCAACGTCGTTGAAAATCCAATCATACTTCGTGCGAGCTTGCGCCACGGCATCACCTACTGGGATACAGCGTACGGTTATGCAGGCGGAAACAGCGAACTTGGAGTCGGAGAATTTTTCGGCAAAAATCCTGAAACCCGCAAAGATATTTTCCTTGTCACCAAGGCATCAGGCGCACACAGAGCGGAACAGGTTGAAGATAAGCTGCAGGAATCGCTCAAAAGAATGAATACCGATTATATTGACCTGTATTACGGCGTTCACGGCTGCCAGAATCCGCAAGAACAATTGACAGACGACCTCGCGCGTTGGGCCGAAAACGCGAAAAAGCGCAATCTCATAAAATATTTCGGATTCAGCACACATTCGAATATGGCCAAGTGCCTGATGGCTGCGTCCAAACTGCCGTGGATTGACGCGGTGATGACCAGCTACAACCTGTCACTGATGCTCCAGCCGGATATGAAAGAAGCCGTCCAGGCCTGCAACGAAGCCGGCGTGGCGGTTATCGCGATGAAAGTCATACTCGGCGTCCAGAAACAAATCCCCGATGCCGAAGAAAAACTGCTCACGCATTTTCTGGATAAAGGCTTTAATCGCGAACAGGCGCTGATAAAAATTGTGCTCGATGATAAAAGAATTACCACCGCCTGCATCAGGATGGAAAACGTCTCGCTGCTCCAGACTAACGTCGCCGCCGTGCTCGACAAAACCAAACTGACGCCCGACGACCTCGAAGCGATGAAAACATACGCCGCTGAGACCTGTACAGGTTATTGTGCAGGCTGCGCCGACATTTGCTCAGCCGCCGTTCCCGCGATGCCTTATACTGCCGAGGTGATGCGGTATTTGATGTACTACAAAAGCTATGGCGACACCGACCGTGCCCGCGAGCTGTTTGCCCAGTTGCCGGCCGATGCAAAAGACCGCGTCGGTACTGCCGATTATTCCGCCGCCGAGGCCCGCTGCCCGCAGCGGATGCCGATTGCAAAACTGATGACCGAGGCCGCTCAAAAATTAGCATAATAACGGCGACTTTTACCCTTGAAATATAAGCTCTTTATTTCCAAAAGCTTATGGCGGAAATCCCGTTTTATACTTGACTCAAAAACCGCTATTTTGCTACAATACAATCGTTGAGAGCCTGCCGAGAATAGTTTTAGGAGCGACCCGGCGATGAAGAGGATAGTTGATTTTTATTATTTCAAATGGCTGCCGTTCACGGCAACCAAAAGGCGTATTTTAGTACTGGCTATCGCCACGTATCTGGCGATGTGCTGAAAAAATGCCATTTTTCAACCTTCGGGCCGTCTGCGTGGGACGGCCTTTTTATTGCGCGGTTGACACAGGCACCCAATACAGGTAATTTAATCACACAAATAATTCGGACAGGACGCATTTTATGATAATAGTTACTGGCGGAGCAGGTTTTATAGGCTCGGCAATCGTTGCCGCCCTCAATAAAAGGGGAATCGATAACATCGTGGTCGTTGATGACCTTGGCAGCGACCTGCGATGGAAAAATCTCGTCAATCTTTCATTCGCCGACTATATCAACAAGGACGATTTCCTCGAATTAGTCCTCGAAGACGATTTTCACCAGGACATCAAAACCATCTTTCATATGGGCGCCTGTTCCAGCACTACCGAGACAAACGCTTCATACCTGATTCAAAATAATTTTCAGTACACAAAGCTGCTCGCATCTTGGGCCTTTGAGCACGATATTCGGTTTATCTACGCGTCCAGCGCAGCGACCTATGGCGACGGCTCTAAAGGCTTTAGCGATGACGAAGAAAAACTCGGCGAGCTTGCCCCGCTTAATATGTACGGCTACTCGAAACACCTTTTCGATTTATGGGCTCGTCGGCACGGCCTGCTCGAACAAATCGTCGGCCTGAAATACTTCAACGTCTTCGGCCCCAACGAATACCACAAGGCCGATATGCGTTCGTTCGTTCTCAAATCGTACGAGCAAATCCGCTCCGAGGGCAAAGTTAAACTGTTCAAATCTTATAACCCCGATTATCCGGACGGCCAGTACAAGCGCGATTTTCTTTACGTCAAAGACGCCGTCGAAATGACGCTGTTCTTTATGGATAACCCGGATGTCAACGGCATTTTCAATATCGGCACAGGCAACGCCAGAACATGGAACGATATGGTCAAAGCGGTTTTCGCCGCTATGGATAAAAAACCCGATATCGAATTTGTCGATATGCCTGAAAACCTGCAAAAGCAATATCAATACTTCACACAGGCCGACATGACAAAGCTGTCAAAAGCCGGCTGCAAATTATCAATCACGCCCCTCGAACTCGCGGTGACAGATTACGTAAAGAATTATCTTATTAACAATGGATATTTAACCGCGATGTAGATGTCGCAAAGTTTGGCGGATTTCAAATGCCTTTTACACCATACCATTTTGGTCCGAGCGGTCTTATAGGCCTGCTCTTTAAACGCCGGCTCGACCTGCCCGTATTTCTGCTCGCAAACGTTGCCATCGATTTCGAAGTTCTATTCCAAATCACGCATCTTACCGCCACCCCGATGACACACTGGAATTTTCCACACCAGGTATTTCACTTCCATACATTACTAATCGGCGGCCTTGTCGGAGTTGTGTTGGGCCTTGCCTTATTTCCGTTTAGAGAAATATTCGAATGGATTATGGACAAGCTCCGCCTGCCGTATAAGCCCACGTTACCGAAGATGATGCTGTCCGGCCTGCTCGGTGCGTGGTTTCACGTCCTTATAGACGGGGCATATCACTGGGACGTACAAATGTTTTGGCCGAACAAAACCGCTCGTCCGCTGTGGAACCTTCTGCACCGGCCTGAAATTATTACACAGGAACAAATAAAATATATTTGTCTTGCCTTTGCAGCGGCAGCGGTGTGTCTATATCTTTTTCTGCTTGTAAAAGCGATTAAAAAACCCTCAAAATAGGCCTTAAGGCCTGACGAATCGGGTAGGATCTTACGTTACCGCTTGTGCTCAATAATAAAATTTTTCTTGCATCTCTTTTTCAAACAGGTATAATTGAGTGTTTGTAGTTGGGCTGACGCAGCCCAGGGGTTAGTTGCGGCAAGAAGCTTTCGCTATCCACGCTTTTAAACAATACCCACCGCTGCCAGTTATTTCCCAACGGGAGATATTATTGTGCTGCCCTGGAATCCGTATATTCGGAGCAAGGGCACGGAGCGGTGAATCAATGTTGACTTATATTCAGGATTGCCGTACAAACTCGTTTTTGCGGCTATGTGTAACTTCTTTATTTAAAAGAGCTTACGGGAGATTTTGCCGTTGCTGCAAATCTGCCGTCCCGTTTATCTTAACAAGCGGCTTTATTGTAAAAGCAGCTATTATCATTTTCCTGCTCATCCTTGCCGCCGCTGTACTGTTCAAATGGGACGATATCTCAGAAGCCTACAGCAGCCTGGAACCTGGACTCGGCATGTTCTGGCTGGATATCACACGGGTGCTGCTCCTGCTCAATATCACCGTATTTATCTGGCGGACCGTTTTGGCAATTATGTACCGCCCCACCGCAGCCGTTGATGATGAATTGCTGCCGAACTGTACGGTTATTGTCCCGGCCTACAACGAAGGCCACCAGGTATTCGACACACTCGCTTCAATTGTTAATTCCGATTACCCCGTATCAAAACTCCAGATAATTGCGATTGACGACGGCAGCAGGGATGATACCTGGCAATGGATACAGCAGGCAGCCGCACGCTTTTCTAACCGCATAGAAACCATCAGTCTTGCAAAAAATGCAGGCAAAAGACGTGCGCTTTACGAAGGCTTTATCCGAAGCACCGGCGATATATTCGTTACAATCGACAGCGACTCAATCATCGAAACACATACGCTGCGAAAGCTTGTCAGTCCGTTTGTAAACGACCACAGAACCGGAGCAGTAGCTGGTAATGTTAGAGTCCTTAATACCAAACAGGGTTTTATTCCGAAAATGCTCGACGTATCGTTCGCATTCAGTTTTGATTTTGTCAGGGCCGGCCAGAGCATGGTCGATACCGTGTTCTGCACGCCGGGCGCACTGTCGGCTTATAAGCGTAAACCTGTGATGAAACATCTCGAGCAGTGGCTCAATCAAACCTTCCTCGGCAAACCGGCGAAAATCGGCGAAGACCGCGCGATGACTAACCTGATTATCCGCGACGGCTGGAAGGTTAAATTTCAGTCAGACGCAATCGTTTATACCAATGTCCCCTGCAAGTATAAGAACCTTTGCAAAATGCTGCTGAGATGGGCGCGAAGCAACGTCCGAGAGACATTAATTATGAGCACTTTTATTTTCAGCAGATTCAGACGTACTCGCGCGACAGGCGCAAGAATCAATTTTCTGACATCCTGTGTAAATTTGCTTGTACCGCGGGCTTTGTTCGGCGCGTTAATCGCCACTGTATCATTAGAGGCTTCGGACTACCTGCTCCAGCTTCTCGCGGGTTCATCCGTCTGGGCTACTGTTCCCGCGGCTTTTTACGTACTCAAAAGAAAAACATCCGATGCGCTGTACGCCTTCGCATATTCCGTTTTCTGGCTGTTCGGCCTGTTCTGGATAACGCCCTGGGCGATGCTCACCCCGGCTAACGGCAAATGGTTAACTCGCGAAGATAACAGGAGCGAAACTCCTGCGCAGCGCGTCGCCCGGCCGGTCGATACCTCGACGCCAGTCGCGGCGTAAGACAGCCACAAAAAGAGACCGCACCTGAATTATTTGCCAAACGCGCGCTTTTGGCTTATAATCCGCTTTTCCTATTTGCTTGATAGAGTGACAATAATGACTGATATCAAAAAACAGCTCGACGAACTGAAACGCGGAACGGTGGAAGTCTTCAATGCGCAGGAATTAGCCGAAAAGCTTGCTGATTCGGCAAAGCAAAACCGCCCGCTTCGCGTAAAGCTTGGCCTTGACCCGACCAGCCCCGATATCCACCTCGGTCATACCGTCGTCCTCCGCAAGATGCGGCAATTTCAGGACCTCGGCCACAAGGCCGTTCTGATAATCGGAGATTATACCGCACGCATCGGCGACCCGACCGGCCAAAATACCACCCGCCCGATGCTCACCACCGAACAAATCGAAAAAAACGCACAGACTTATTTCGAACAGGCCGGCAAAATCCTCGACACATCGAAAGACAAGCTCGAAGTTCGGCACAACAGCGAATGGCTCGAAAAACTTTCCCTGATGGAGCTGATTCAAATCGCCGCGAAAAAAACAGTGGCACAGATGCTCCAGCGAGACAGCTTCAAACTCCGAATGGATAAAAATATCGACGTTTACGTCCACGAATTTATCTACCCGCTGATGCAGGGCTATGATTCGGTCGCAATCCACAGTGACGTCGAACTGGGCGGAACCGACCAGACCTTTAATAATCTCGTCGGCAGGGACATCCAAAGAGCCTACGACCAGCAGCCGCAGATTGTTATGACTATGCCGATTCTTGTCGGGCTTGACGGCGTCGAAAAAATGAGCAAGTCGAAAGGCAATTACGTCGGTGTCACCGACCAGCCGAATGATATGTTCGGCAAAATTATGAGCATCAGCGACGAAATGATGGAAAATTATTTCACGCTGCTGACCGACCTGCCGAGTGAAAAAATAGCGGAACTGACGGATTCATCCAAAACACATCCCAAAGAAGCGAAAGTCCTGCTGGGCAAAACCATTGTTAGTCAGTTTTATAACGAAGCTACCGCCCAGAACGCCGCAGCCGAGTTCGAAAAAGTCTTCGCGCAAAAACAGTTGCCCAACGATATGCCGGAATTCCAATTGCCCGCTGAACCCGTCTCTGTAAAACAGCTTTTGCTCGCCTGCAAACTGGTTGAAACCGGCGGCGAGGCCAAGCGGATGTGTTAGCAGTCAGCCGTTACCATCGACGGTGAGAAAATTACCGACCCCAACGCTGAAATCACCCCCAAAGACGGAATCGTGATACAGGTCGGCAAACGCCGATTTGCGAGAGTCCGTAATATATAATAAAATCACGACCGTCGTTTATTTTTGAAACTAATGTGTCTTTTAGGAAACTGCTTCCCTTGTGTTTTTTCAACAGATTCGTCTGAATCGACAAGCCCCATGAGTTTTGCACGGGCTTCAAAAATAAGCGTGACATCAAAGAAGAATGAAACCTCCTTGCCTGAAATCTCGCAGGTCATTTTGTCATATACCCGCTGTTCGGAAGATACCAGTTCCTGCTGTTTTAGCTCTGCACCCAATTCATTGAGCAATGCATACTCTTCGGATACACATACTACCTTTATGGCAGTTGCAGGAGAAAATCCGTCTCCGGATGAAACAATAGAAGCCACCAAGCCTTGATATATTAATTTATTTTTAACATATCCCTGGAAGTCGCCGCGACCCCGCAAAATAAGCGCGCGAACGATATAAACTTCGGAATCTATGGGGCAGTCTTTAATCCGGCTTTCGCACATAGCCAATGCTTGTTCTTTTTCCCCTGCTTTGGAAAGTTCGAATACCTTTTTTCTGTCATCCCAGCCCGAATCAGGATTATAATCCGGCCGGCCTGCATATTCCATCCGCAGTTTTGTAAATGCCTGGATACTAATTTCGTCCGGTTCCTGACTACTCTGCGCTGCCAGCAATGGAGTCACTAAAATTGCAACCAACGTAATTATTTTTCTCATTGTCGCGTTCCCCTAAATGAATAAAAGCTTCCTTATACCTTATAATCGGCTGTCACTTATGCCAAATTCCACAAAAAAACGTACGGAATTTCGAATTCCCTTCGCTTACTTCAAATTTCTGTAGTTGTTAAAAAAAACGATTCAAAATAAGCTGGCAATACGACCCTAATATAGTTTCCCAAAAAAGTCCGTGAAATTCTGCCAGCCAACGGTTAAAATAACCTTATGAAACTGCCTGAATTGAAAAAACCAGATAAATACGTCGGCCTGTATGTCGTCGATTTCGGTGACCACAGCGGAGTCGGCTTTACCGCCGAAGAAGTGGCCGAACTGCTCGAAAGCGAGAAATTCAAAGATATAAAAATTTATAAAATCCACAACGCGTATCCCGACGGCAGGCTCGAATTAAAAGGCGTGTCTGCCCGAACGTTTCAGATGGAAACCGGTATGTTCTTCTACAGCGGCGACCTCGAAACCGCACGCCTGGACTACAAAAAACTCACCGATATTGCCGTAACAGCCCCCCCACCCTGCAGGGCAAAACTGCAACTGGCGAAATACAGCGACGGTAAATTTGTAACTGCGCTCATTTACCCCTCAGAATACAATGACGAACTGAGCCGGTGGCTGTCAGACAATAACTATAAAACCGCCGGCCCCGCCGAGGGAGGCATATCCGCCGTAACCGGCTACTACCGCGACGAACCGGAAATTCTCGAACGCACGCAGCTATTCGCCGTAGAAAAATTCGAAAGCAGGACCGGCGAAGAATTACTCGCCGCAACCAAAATCGCCGTGCAAAGATAATGGTATTTCAAAAATGAACTCTGTGCGAACGTGGAAAAATTCGTTCATTGCTTTTTTTGCCGCGCTGCTGTCGGTGTTTACACGCCGGAAAAAATCGAGTAATGATGATTTACGCAATATCGATTTCAAAACCAGTACCCAGTCGCTCGGCGTCCGTTTTACCGACCGCGTTCGTGACGTTTTTCGCTTCAGGTGGATTCGCAGGAACTGATTAACCACGGGGATTCTTTTATGGCCGATATCATTTACTCGATAATACCACCGGCTGGCGAAGAACCAAAGCTGAACGAAAACGCGATTACTATCCTCCAAACCCGCTATCTGCTAAAAGATAAAAGCGGAAAATGCATTGAGACCCCCGCACAGATGTTCAGCCGTGTTGCGCTTACGGTCGCCTCGACTGAAAAACGCTACGGCTCAACACACGAACAGATAAAAAAATGGCACCATATTTTTTATGACCTTATGGCGTCACTGACTTTCCTGCCGAATTCCCCCGCCCTTATGAACGCGGGCCGACAAACACCGATGCTTAGCGCCTGTTTCGTCCTGCCGGTCGAAGACAGCGTCGAGGACATTTTCGAAACAATAAAAAACACCGCGCTCATTCAAAAAGCCGGCGGCGGAACAGGTTTTTCGCTCGACAAGCTCCGCCCCACAGGCGACGTAATCGCATCCAGCGGCGGCACAACTTCCGGCCCTATCAGTTTCTGGAAGGTTTTTTCCGAAGCTACCAACGCCATTCAGCAGGGCGCATTTCGCCGCGGCGCGAATATGGCAATGTGCAGTGTCACGCACCCGGACATTCTGAAATTTCTTTACGCAAAACAGAATCTCGAAGCATTCACGAACTTTAATATCTCCGTAAAAGTTACCGACGACTGGATGAAAAAATTATCGCGCTCGCCCAAAATGCCTCACGTCGTCACCAACCCGCGAACCGGCAAGCGTTATTTAATTCCTCGCAAGGTCAGTATCGAAACCTATTCAATCAACGATTTAATGCCTGCCGATTCGAAAACCTCCGCAGGCAAATCCAAGGTCTTCACCGTCGAAGATATCTGGAAGGCAATCATAAAATGCGCCCGCGCGACAGGCGAACCAGGCCTGGCGTTCATCGACCGAATCAATCAGGATAATCCCGTTCCCTCGCTCGGCCGAATCGAAGCGACCAATCCCTGCGGCGAACAGCCCCTGCTGCCGTACG
>JBBABK010000005.1:20404-20766 GCA_041657685.1 Phycisphaerae bacterium
TACGAGGCCTGGACGCTCGGCAGCATAAACTTGAGCAAATTCGTCCTCGGCCCCGAAACCAAAAGAGATATAGATTATGACGCACTTGGCGCAACTATCGATTTGGCCGTCCGCTTTCTCGATGATATTCTCGACGCAGCTAATTATCCTGTTCGCGATACGGTCAGGCTCACGCAGGCTAATCGCAAAATCGGGCTGGGCCTGATGGGTTTTGCCGATACGCTTTTTATGCTCCACCTGCCGTACGACAGCGATTCAGCGGTCAGCTTTGGCGAAGAAATTATGAAATTCCTCAACGACCGCGCACACAAGGCAAGCGAACGCCTCGCCGACGAACGCGGCCCGTTTCCAAACTGGAACCA
>JBBABK010000006.1:0-19875 GCA_041657685.1 Phycisphaerae bacterium
AATCGGCAACTTCCCAACATCTAAGCGTTTTGAAGAATGTCGGCATCGTAAAATCTCAGAAAAGAGGCGTTCAAGTTTATTATTATCTTGATAAGCAAAATGTCGCAAAGCTGGAAAAGATAACCAGCATGTTGTTTAAATTGGGCAACTAAATGTGACTGCAAAAACAGATTCCATAAGTATATGCACATATACTTATGGAATCTTTTATGGGTCGGAATATTAGGGCTTAGCGGATAGGGTATAAGATACAGGTGTCATTGTACGGAAAATTATGGAGGATTGGCGATTGGGAAAATAGCTTCGTGCGGGTTCCGGCTTCGGCTGCTTCTGGATAATGACGACTAAAAAATGATTGCGAAAACAAGCTTCATAAGTATATGCATATATACTTATGGAATATTTTACGGGTTGGAGTATTAGAATTTAGCGGACAGGGGACAGGCAAACAAATCAAAAATTAAAATGCAAAAATCAAAACTGCAGAATCCGGCTGCGCCGTGACAGGTTGACAGTGATATAAGAATTTGCTTGTTAATTAATCTACTTCCACTTTGAAATAGTCCACCACCTTATTAACAAGCTCAATAGCAACGTCTGCTTCATCTTGCGCTATACGAAAAGCAGAATCGCTATCAAAATAGGCCTTCTCATGGACAATTTCTCGGCGCACAGCTCTATATTTTTCACATAGATCAATAATTGATTGGTCAGAACAGCCTAATAATTTAAATTTTTCTTCATATGATTTGCGATCGTATTCATTAAAAGTTCTCAAACCATGCCGTTCTACGATTAGAAGATGGAGCAAAGCTTCGAGAAACACGCCTGAAAAAACAATGGTAATAAAGGCATTTTTAAAACTCTTTTGTTCAGGATCAAGGGTAAAAATGTGGCCGGATTCACCGTTAGGTTTTGGTTTCGCATGTTCATGAAAATACTTTTTCATCGCTTGATATGATTCTTGCGCTATTCTAAAGAATACTCGAACATTTGTATGAACATAAGGCTTGTAGTTGTTTTCGGCCATGAATTGTTTGCTCAGACGACATTTAGTTTTAATTTAATTATCATCGAGTCTCTCGGCAAATGCAAGGGAAATTGGGATATGATAATTTCTGGCGGAAAAGATTGTATTTTTTGTCTGTTTAGGGATATAATGCCGGTTTAGCTAGAAGGTGCGGTTTGGAAGTTTGCACCGTAACTGTACCTGGTGTCACTATATTCCAACTTTAGACTATGCCAAGAATTTATACACGATGTGAACACTTTTTAAATAAGCCCGACATTCATAGTCGAGCAGAAGAATATTCATGGGATGATATTCTTTGGGCGGCGATTACTGTGGGTAGAGCAAATTGGCTACATGTATTCCAACATGGAAACCCCTCTCTATGGGAAATGGTATGTCGGGCAGCAATGGTACGTATGACGCTACGAACGGATGGGAATACGCGGCATTACTATTGCAGCAGTGCGTTTAAGGCACTTGATCCTACAGAAAAAGGGGCGGTTTCTTATTTCGTTGGTATGATTATGTGCAAGCTTTTTGCAGGAAAATTCTTGAATGTACCATGGTTAATGCATTTAGATGTATATCGTGATCAATTAAACGCACGTTTACTTTCCGGCCGTTCCAGACCGGATCTCATTGGGCAGTCTGAGAATGGTGAGTGGGTTGCATTTGAATCAAAAGGTCGCAGTAGTCAGCCTAGTCAAAACGATATAAGAAAAGCTAAGATGCAAGCGCAACGTATTATATCAATAAACGACCAGCCGGTTAGGACAAATGTGGCACTTTTTTCATACTATAGAAATGATCGCCTTCAAGTTTATTGCGAAGATCCTCCCTCTTACAGTGAAGGTAAAGAAATTCAGTTGGAAATAAGTCCTGAAAATCTTATGATGGATTATTACCTCCCGTTGATTAAATCGGTAAATTCAAGCGATTTGCAAAAACAGTTAGAAACTGGGGAATTTACTTTCATAAAACAAGGCGATTTTTCTATTGGGTTTAAAAGAGGATTGTTAGAATATTTGCTATCTGAAAACTATAAAAGAGCTTACGAATATCTTTTAGAAAACAAGGAAATATCAAATGAAAGAGATGAAGAAGCTTATAACCTCGATGGTGTGTCTGTAAAAGCAGGGGAAAGCTGGCACAAGCTATTCTTGAAATGAAATATAATACAGCTGTTATTTATTAGTTTGTCAGCAATTAGGGAATTATTTCGATGAAAAAGGGCTGGTGGGGTTTTTGGGGATATGTACTGGGGAGCCTTTGACCTTTCCCCCAAAAACTGTGCCATTTGCAATTAGAGAAGCAGCATGATAAAACTCTAAAAGACAGGAGGTACACAATGCGGGGCAAAAGGTTTAAGGAAGAGCAGATTATCGCGGTTTTGAAGGAGGCTGAAGCTGGTACAGGTGTAACGGAGCTGTGTCGCAAGTACGGAATCAGCGACGCGACGTTCTACAATTGGAAGGCCAGGTATGGCGGCCTTACAATTAGTGAGGCCAAACGGCTCAGATCACTGGAAGATGAGAACAGACGCCTAAAACATATCGTTGCCGAACAGGCCCTTGATATCCAGGCCCTCAAGAGCGTCGTCTCAAAAAACTTTTAAAGCCCAAGGCGAAGCGTGAGGTAATCATGCAGATAATGGAACGCTTTGGGCTGAGTATCCGGCGGGCATGTAAACTGATAGGGCTGTCGAGAACAAGCTTCGGGTATAAGCCTGTAGTCAAACCGGATGAAGAAGTTATCCGTAAGCGATTGAGAAAGCTGGCGGAGACGAGAAGGCGTTTCGGCTGTCCCCGGCTTCACGTGATGCTAAGACGAGAAGGGTTTATGATCAACCATAAAAGGACGGAACGCATATACAGGCAGGAAGGGCTTATGCTGCATATACGCCGCAGAAAGAAGCTCTCTTCACTTTTAAGAACGGAGATGCCAAAACCGAATTATCCCAATCACATCTGGAGTATGGACTTTATGCGGGACAGCCTGGCTAACGGACGTGCGATTAAGGTTTTATCCATAGTTGATGAATATACACGCAAGTGTTTCCGGATAGAAATTGATACTTCGATTAACGGTGTACGTGTAGCAAGTGTACTTACAGAGATATTACATAAGCAAGGACTGCCGGAGATTATCATAATCGACAATGGTCCTGAGTTCATCAGCAATGCCCTCGATGCCTGGGCGTATCAGCGAGGCGTAAAGCTTACGTTCATTCGTCCGGGTAAGCCTGTTGAGAACGCTTATATCGAAAGTTTTAACGGACGGCTCAGGGATGAATGCTTAAATGAGAACTGGTTCTTGACGCTCGAACATGCCAGGGGGATAATCGAAGACTGGCGTGTTGATTACAACCGTGAAAGGCCTCATAGTTCGCTGGGATACCTTACGCCGGAGGAATTTATAAGGCGGGAATCCGCCGCGGCGGATAAAAATGAAAAATTTTCCACAGGCATGCCTGTGGAGGCAGGATTAATTAACGCTGGTTACTCCAATTCATAGTGGTACAATAAATGGGGGAAGGTCACCTTGAAGCAGAACAAGCTGCAAAATCTGCATATGAGCAGGGTCTTAGAGATGCTAGGGATAGAGAAATTGCTTACGACGAGGTCCCAACTGAAAGAGAAATGTCAACTGGTGAAAAACTTGGGATGCTTCTTATACTTTTGATAACAGCCAGCACGGTTGCATCTTTTTATTGGGGATATAATAAAATTCCAAATTCATGGTGGACGATTGGCAAAATCTCATTAGTCATCGCACTAAATACTTTTGCATGGATGATATTAGGAGGGATTCTACTGAGTATCATAAACCTGATCAAAAAGGAAGAGCAACATCTGGATCTTTTGTTGTGTGGGCTTATAGGAATTTCGATTACCGGAACATGTGTGCTTTCATTTACTAAGTGCTTTTCATATCTTCCTCAAAATTGGGGGGCATTTACCAAGGTAATTGTAATCCTTGGAATAAATATTTTTAGCTGGCAAGCTTTAGGAGGGGCGATAAGTTGTCTAATAAATGCGTTGAGAAAAAAAGAATTTGATTTTGAACTTGTGATCTTTGGGCTTTCGGGAATCGGATTCATTATCACTACGATTTTATCATTTGAAAAAATTACTTTTAATTTCCCGATGCATTGGTGGAGAATTGCAAAAATACCAGTGGTTATTGGAGCGAATCTTTTTGGTTGGTTGATAATAAGTTGCTTTTTTTATTATATATTACTTGGAAATAAACCTGCTAAGATTGATTGGGACGCACTTCTTTTTGGCGTGAGTGGACTTGGATTTGTTTGTACTGTAACGCTTTGTTTCGATTGGTTTGTCCCATCCTCTCTTGGACTATTTAATGTAATATTACGAACATCTGGTATAATCGCTGGAAATTTAGTCTGGTGGGCGGTTTTAGGCGGAGTTACTTCTTCTTTATTAAATAAGAGACAGGATTAATTTAAGGACTATAAAAATGGAGCTGAAACTGCTAAAAACTTTTGAGTATAAGGGCGAGAAATACGAAATTATGAAAGTGGAAAAAAATGGGAGAATATTTCTTCAAGATTACAAAAATGGCCAACCATTTAGCATTTATCCTGTCGACATTAACGATACCATCAATAATTTGAGTAAATTAATAGGATGTGAAGTAGTAGAAGGTAAACTGTTGTCTTTGGTAGAAGAAAACATCCTTTTTTGGGATACGAACAGCGATAGGATCCTAAGAAATATTAAATCAAAATGCAAAACGGAAGACGACGGCAAGATCCCCCTCGGCATTCGCCAAAAGGCGAATAAAGGCCGAGGGGCTAATAACCCCGATAAACGACATCGGGACAAAGATTAACCCCGCCAAACCCGAAACGGCGAATAAATAACCCCCAGGCGGCCGCCTGCGGCGATGATGGTGGGGGGAAATATTATTTGGAATATGTGAGGGGGTCGGTTAGGCCGGCTTGGGCGAAGCCTTTTAGGCGGAGTCGACAGGAATCGCATCGGCCGCAGCTTCTACCCTTATCGTCGGGGTCGTAGCAGCTATGCGTCAGCGAATAATCGAGGCCAAGCGAAGTGCCTTTGCGAATTATATCGGCTTTTGAAAATTTTATTATGGGTGTATGGATTTTATATTTGCGTTTGCTCCGGACGGCGGCGGCTGTGGCGAGGTTGGCCATTTTTTCGAAGGCACCTATATATTCCGGGCGGCAGTCGGGATAGCCGCTGTAATCGGTCGCGTTGACGCCGATGAAAATATCGAAAGAACCGAGCACCTCGGCCCAGGCAAGAGCGTAGCTTAGAAAAATTGTATTGCGGGCGGGGACATAAGTAATTGGTATCGAATCGTGCGAGTCGAGGTCGGGACGGTCTTTGGGGACATTGATGGAACTGTCGGTCAGTGCCGACGCTCCGAACGCGGCTAAGTCGATATCGATGATTTTGTGCTGCGAAACTTTCAGGGCGGCGGCAACTTTTTTGGCTGAGTTGACTTCGAGGGCGTGGCGCTGGCCGTAGCGGAACGTCAGGGCGTAACAATCGAAGCCTTCCGCCCGTGCGATTGCCAGAGTCGTGGCCGAATCGAGGCCGCCGCTTAGCAGGACAACAGCTTTTTTTGGTTGAACAGTCATAATCAGAGTCTTGAAAAAATACCGGCAATACATTATATTGATATTGGTCAAAAATGGCGAGGCTTATGATGAGCGACAAACCGGAATTGGAACTATTCGATAATCCGCGGCCCGGGCGTGATTATACCATCACGATACGCTGCCCGGAGTTCACGAGCGTCTGTCCGCGGACGGGCCAGCCTGATTTCGGCGAGATAACAATCGAATACTGCCCGGACAAGCTGTGCATCGAGCTGAAAAGCCTGAAATTTTATATGCAGAGCTTTCGCAACAAGGGCATATTTTACGAGGCCCTGACAAATGAAATCTTGGATGATTTGTCGGGTGTGTGCAAATGCAGATGGATGAAGGTCGTATCGAGATTTACCCCAAGGGGGGGAATCACGACACAGATTTGCGCTGAATATAAACAAAGTAAATGATTCGGGGGCAGTGAAAATGGCGATAACATTTCATTGTGAGTATTGCGGCAAGAAAATCGAAGCGGGCGAAAAAGCTGCAGGCAAATGGGGTAAGTGTCCGTCGTGCCATAATAAAATTTATGTGCCGAATCTGAACGTCGATGATGATTTGAAACTGGCGCCGGTGGATGAAGAGGAGGAAAGAAGAAAACGGCAGCTTATGAATGAAACTTTTAATGTCGAACAGGAGATATTGAAACAAAGAGCAGTTCCGGAAACGGATGGAAATGAGAATTTTGCGAAAGATATGCCCGCGAGAACAGGCGGCGCAAAAATTGACGAAGATGACCTGTATGAAATAATTGTCAGTTATCTGCGTCTGATGGCGGACGGTGAACTCGAAGAAGCGGCATTTAAACTGGGGGCAATTAAATCTGCGGGCGAGGTGTCACTCAAGCTGATTGACCGAGTCGCACTGGCGGATATTCCCGAAGCGGAGTTGTCGGATGTTCCTCCGCAGGTATTGGCCGGACTGATAAGAACGCTGCGGTCACAGATTTCGTAGAGCAGCTATCAATTAAAATTAAAGCACGTCCGAGAAAAACAGCATAATCTTATACCGGGGGGATACTATCAAAATTTATCAAAAAAACATGGGTCGTTTTTTGTCACGCTGGCCGACAGTATCTATATTTTAAGTGGAGAAGCAGCAACAAGTTAGTGCGAACTTTGATGAGAGATTTACTCGGAGTGGACTTATGGAGAAGGGCCCTGTTATAGTACACGTCACCCACGAAACTACCCAAAAGATAGGCGGAATCGGTGCTGTCCTCAAGGGACTTTTCACCTGTAAGGCATATCTCGATTTTGCCGGCAGGTCTATCGTGGCCGGTCCGATGTTCGAACGTGATGTCCCCGTGTCGAAACGTATGGGCGGCAGCGGGCGAATTCTATATTCATCGCTCGACGGTATTTATAACACTGAGCACTCGGCAGCACTCGGCGAGCTGGAAAGGATACTCGGTGTGAATATCATTTTCGGTATCAAGGATTATGCCGATGAACAGACGGGTATCGACAGCAGTGCCGAGATTATTCTGATTGATGTCACTATGATGCGGGCTGAGCCTGTTATCGAACTGAAGAAAAAATTATTCGAGCGATTCGCAATTAAGTCGGACCAGTTCGAACATATCTGGGAATATGAACAGTACATTCGATTCGCAGCGGCGATTATACCTACCCTATCCGCTATTGGCGTAGCGAATGAGCCGGGCATAATAATCGGACACGAATGGATGGGGATGCCGAGCACACTGGCGGCGATGTGCGACGGACACAGTGATTATCGCACGATTTTTTATGCCCACGAGGTCGCGACGGTTCGCAGGATTGTCGAGGAGCATCCGGGACACGACGTACATTTTTATAATGCTATGCGTGACGGCCGGCGCGAAGGCGAGTATCTGGCGGATGTTTTCGGCAGTCAGGATGAGTATTTCAAGCACCCGCTGGTCGAGGCATCGCGGCACTGCGATGCGATTTGCGCGGTGGGCGATTACACCGCCAAGGAATTACGATTTCTTTCGCAGCCGTTCGCAGATACGCCCATTAACGTTGTTTATAACGGCGTGCCTGCTTACGAAACGAGCGTTGAGCAAAAGCTATTATCGAAGTGCAGACTCCAGCAATACTGTGAAAATATGCTCGGATATATTCCGGATTACATTTTTACACACGTCACGAGGCTGGTGCGGAGCAAAGGGTTGTGGCGCGATTTGGAAATACTCCAGGAGATTGATAAGCAGTTCGGCAAATCAGGAAATAGTGGAGTATTTTACATACTGTCAACCGAAGTCGGCCAGCGGGAGCCTGATAGCATCGCGAATATGGAATCGCAATACGGCTGGCCGGTCGCGCATAAACAGGGCTGGCCTGATATGTCGGGCGGCGAGACCGAGTTTTATACATTCGTACAGCGATTCAACGCTCGATGCAGAAATATAAAGGCGGTGTTTATAAACCAATTCGGGTTCGAGCAGAAGTTGTGCGGCAAGGCGATGCCTGAAGATATCAGTTTTGCCGATGTTCGCTGCGGAACGGATGTGGAGTTCGGATTGAGTGTTTATGAGCCGTTCGGCATAAGTCATTTGGAGCCGTTGACGCACGGCGGGATTTGCGTGCTTTCATCCGTCTGCGGATGCGCGGGATTTGTCGAACGAGTTTGCGGATTGGAGATTCCGAGCAATGTAATCATCAAAGATTACATTAACGCAGAGCCTGCACAGTCTGCGCACGAGCCAATCGGGCGAGGGGTGCTGCAGAGGATTGAACAGCAGATTGCCCAAACAGTTGCCGAGGAAATATACGGCGGACTTGCTAAAAACCAGGGCGATTTGGAAAAACTTCTCGAAACCGGATATGAACTCGCGGAAAAGATGAGCTGGCAGAGAATAGTTGAAAATTTTGTTCTGCCGAGCTTCCGCAAGGCGACCCAGGCGAGGGTGTCAGTTTCTGTCTGACACACAGATTTCAAAACTTCACATCTCTAAACGGTTGACCCGGCAGGGGCAAACGGCTACACTTCCGGGGTGAGCAAATCTGGTAATATACCGATGATTGGAATTTTAGGCGGGATTGGTTCGGGCAAAAGCACCGTCGCGGCCGAGTTCGGCAAGCTCGGATGCGAAGTAATCAACGCCGATGAGATTGCGCATCGCAAGCTCGAAGAGCCGGGGATAAAAAAACAAATCGTCGAATACTTCGGCGGAGCGGTTCTTGGTATCGATGGGAAGATTGACCATCACAAGCTGGCTAAGGCGGCGTTTGCAGAGGCGGGGAAAATAGAGAAATTAAACAGCATTGTGCACCCCGCTGTATTGGCACAGGTCGAGAACAAAATCGAGGCGATTCAGCAGGCCGGGCAGGCTAAGGCCATCGTGCTAGATGTGCCGCTTTTGGTTGAAACAGGATGGGATAAAAGGTGCGATGCACTGGTTTTTGTGCGGTATGATGAAGAAAAAAGGGAAAAAAGAGTACAAAAAAACGCCCTTTTAAGCCCCAAAGAGCTAAAAAAACGAGAAAAATTTCAAATTTCTCTGGACATAAAGGCCACGATGACCGAAAATACCGTTGATAACAATTCTGACTTATCGGCGTTAGCCAGGCAAGTCGCCGAGATTTTCCCGAAAATCGTCAGGAACGTCTAACTTGTTACAATTAGGTGTGGGCGATATTCATATTAAAAAACTCAGCGGGGTTACCCAATTTTGAACCCAACCTTCAAGAATATCACCGCAAGATGTGAATAGTACCACTGCGATTTTTGCAGATTAGAAAAACAGTAAATTTTTTTATTAAGCACAGAAGATTTCCAAGGAGTAATTATGGCTAAGTCAGCCCCGAGAGGCAGAAAACCTGGCGGCAGAAGAGGCAGGCCCAGCAGCGACAAAATCGAAGAAGAGCAGAATCAGCTTCCGCAAGAAACACAAGCTACTGCCGAAGCGACCGAAAACGAAAGCGACGCCAAGCAGGAGACACCGAATACACAAAAGATGTCGGCGGCGGAAGCCAAGAGAGCTGAAGAAGAATCCACGCACGCCAAGTACGAGCGCATCAAAAAGGGACAGCTCTATTTGAGCGAGCTTCAGCGCCTCAGCGTCTCCGAGCTGCACGAGGTTGCCCGCAAGGAAGGAATTACCGAATACAGCGCGATGAAAAAGCAGGACCTGATTTTCAAGGTCCTCAAGGAGCGAATCCGCCAGAACGGTTTGATGTACGGCGAGGGCGTGCTCGAAGTGCTGCCGGACGGTTACGGTTTTCTGCGCAATCCAAGCTACAATTATCTTTCTTCGCCTGATGATATTTATGTTTCACCTTCACAGATAAAACGTTTCGGCCTGCGAACCGGCAACGTGGTATCGGGACAAATCAGGCCTCCGAAGGAATCGGAAAAATATTTCGCACTGCTGCGCGTCGAGGCGATTAACTTCGAGGACCCCGACAAACTTTCAGAAAAAGCTGTCTTTAGTGACCTTACGCCGCTGCATCCGGAAAGGCGTTTGATTATGGAGACGACCCCGGGGGAACTGAATATGCGAATTATCGATTTGGTCACGCCGGTCGGTATGGGCCAGCGAGGGCTGATAGTCGCGCCGCCGAGAACCGGAAAAACTATACTTCTGCAGAAAATGGCCAATGCGATTAGCACAAATTGTCCTGACGTTCGTCTGATTGTGCTTTTGATAGATGAACGGCCTGAGGAAGTTACCGAAATGGAACGCAAGACGGCTGACGACGTGGAAGTTATCAGCTCGACGTTCGACGAGCCGGCTGCAAGGCATTGCCAGGTTGCGGAAGTAGTAATTGAAAAAGCCAAGCGAATGGTCGAGTACGGCGAGGACGTGGTAATACTGCTGGACTCGATTACGAGGCTCGCGCGTGCATATAATACCGAGATGCCGCATTCAGGCAAGATTCTTACCGGCGGCGTCGACGCGGGCGCGATGCAGATGCCGAAGAAATTTTTCGGAGCGGCCAGGAACGTCGAGGAAGGCGGTTCATTGACGATATTCGCTACCGCACTGATTGATACCGGCTCGAAGATGGACGAAGTTATTTTCGAGGAGTTCAAGGCGACAGGCAATATGGAGCTGCATCTCGACAGAAGGCTGGTCGAAAGACGCGTATGGCCGTCGATTGATATCAGCAGAAGCGGAACGCGACGCGAAGAGCTGCTGCTGGATGAAAGAGAACTGCAGCTTGTGTATCGCCTGCGGCGAGTGCTCAGCGAATTGAATCCCGTCGAGGCGATTGAACTGCTCAAGAACAGGCTCAGCAAATGCAAATCGAATGCCGAGTTCCTTATGACGATGAATATCGATTAAAGCTATTTAAGTTTTTTTAGAATTATATACCTGCCGAGGCAAAGCTGCTTTGCCTCGGTTTTTTTTGACCTAAATCATGTCTTAAGTTTAACAATGGCAAATACTTATAAAAGGCTGGTTGCAATTTTTATACTTTTTGCCTAAAAATTTTTATTTTTCGTATAACAATTAGCCTTTTAGATGGTCTTGTATTATAATCTGTTTTATCTTTTTTTTGGCATCGGGGATTTTGCACCTCAGACTAACGATTCACTTGGAAAATTGTGTCGTCTAACTGAAATAGAAGAGGGATTTAAAAGGAGGCCGAAAATGAAAACCCAAAAACCCCGCACCATTTTACCCGTTTTAACAATCGCTGTAATTTTTGCTGGTATCAGCCTAACGGCAACAGCAGCAACGCCGGCTGAAATTGAACAGGCTATTGACGATGGTATTACCTGGTTAGCAACTCAACAGAATCCTTCAAGCGGTTATTGGCAAGATTCCGGATCAACGGCCGGACCTACGGGCCTTGCCTTGGTTAAACTCCAGGAACGAGCGTTCGAATTAGGATATACACCATTTGATCCCTGCTATCCCTATAGCGAGAACGTGGAGAAAGGGTTTGCGTATTTGTTCAGTAATATGGGTATTATCAGTACTCCCAACCAGCCGGCCGGCAATCCTGATACTGATGGCGATGGTAATGGGGTTTATATGAGCACTGGTTATCCAATTTATGAAACTGGAATTGTAATGATGGCTATCGCAACCAGTCGTGCTCCGGACAGGGAAGTTAACTCTCCCGGTTCTCCCGTTGACGGCTGGACTTACAAAGAGGTTTTGCAGGACATGGTCGATTATATGGCCTTCGGCCAATGTGACAGCGGTACTGGTCGAGGCGGTTGGCGGTACTCCCCAAATTCGGGGGCAGACAACTCATGTTCCGGCTTCGCGGTTTCAGGTTTGGGTTATGCCGAATCGCCGCGATATGGTTTTAACTGCACTATCCCGCAATTTGTAAAGGATGAACTAAAGATTTGGATTGATTATATTCAAATTGACGGTGGCAGTGACGACGGCGGCTCTGGATATACAAGTCCAAACGGCGCGAATATTTTGAGAACCGGCAACCTCATTTTTGAAATGACGTTTGCCGGAATACTTTCAGAAGACCCGAATATGCAGAGGGCTTTAGATTATATTAGCCGAAACTGGGATTACGGTTGGAGCGGTGACTGTCAGGCGATGTATTGCACTGCTAACGGTCTGTGGTATAGCCAAATTCACACGATAGTAGTTGACGGCAATGAAAGGGACTGGCACGCGGATTTCGCAGATAATCTTGTCGATATACAGCAAAGTACCGGCTATTGGTACAGCTCTTATGGTAATATCTTGGGTACAGAGTGGGCTTTAATTGCTCTGGAAATGACAACTTCGGGGCCAATACCGCCGTCGTTTTTAACAAAAATCGATGATGTCAATGACGGTGATTGTGTCGGGCCGGGGGACGAAATAATCTACACGATTGATTATAATTCTCCTGCCGGGCCGAATTTGCCGGATTACAATGATGTTACTATTGTTGATTATCTGCCGGACGAAGTGGATTTTAACGATGCCTCAGGGAGTTATACCCATCCTGATTCTAATACGGTTGTCTGGAATATTGGAACTCTTCATCACGGCGATAGCGGCTCAGTTACATTGACGGTCAATGTAAAACCTTGCGTTGAACCGGGCGCGACAATTACAAACGAATGCGAGATTAAAAGCGGAGAGCAGTTATTAAGTACTGTTTCCGAAAGCACGACCGTTTGTGGACCGCTGATGTTTTCGATGGAAGAAATTTTTCCCGACGGCAACTGTGTCGGCCCCGGCGACGAGATAATCTATAGTATCTGTTACAACGCTAATGGTTATAGTGATACGAATGTCGCAATTACTGATGAACTATCGAATGATGTTAAATTTGTCTCGGCCACTGGTGATTATGATTATACGGACGGAAAAGTAATCTGGGACATCGGCACGTTAGGGCCAAATGATTCGAATTGTTTTATCTTGACAGTCAGTTGCAAATCTCCTGATTCGAACAGTATCACAAACTATTGTGAAATGAGGGGTAATTGCATCAGTCTTGTCTTTGCTCAAGAGACCACACCTGTATGCCCAAACATGCCGGAGCTCAGTAAAGTTGACGATGTAAATGGCTGCGAATATGCCTGGCCGAATGATTATATAACCTATTCTCTGTGTTACTCTGCAAACGGCTATGGCGATACCAATGTTGTAATTACTGATGAGCTGCCGGATGAAGTGAATTTTGTATGGGCTTCAGGCGATTATAACCGGCCTGATACTAATACGGTGATTTGGGACATAGGGACACTTAATCCCGGTGATTCGAATTGTTTAACGTTAAAAGTCAAGGTTAAAGCCGATGTCGAACCGGACACTATAATCACAAACCAATGTTGGATGACAGGTGAATACTTCGACCTTACCGCCGAAGAAAATACGCCTTTATGTACGTATGCCGGTTTATATGTCGATGAGGTGATGACCGATGAGCCTGTACTATATATACGCTTCGAGGAAGATGACCCGCGTGACTGGTCGGGTAATAACTGCTGGGTTGATAAAGGGAATTCAGTAATTATTGAAAAAACCGCTGGTTCACTTGGCAAGGCCGCCTATCTACGTGGCAGTTTTTCCGGCAGCGGCAGCCCGTCCAGCAGCTATTGGATTGCCGCAGCAAACCAGGTAAATGAACCTTGCCTTCCTGCGCAATTTGGGCATCAATACGCTTTTGCCCCAAACGATATAACTTTTGAGTTGTGGGTTAGAAGTGACATGGATAAGTATTACGTAGATTCTTTAGCACGCCTCTTTGATCAGACAGATGGGAATGAAATATACGCACCAGCGTTAGGTAAGAATGATTACAGTGATTTCCGTTATCTCACACCTTATGGCGAAGATGGAAGCGAAATGAATTACTGGGGCTATACTACATCTGAGGGAGAAAGGGGCAAATTTAAATTCGATGATAAGTGGCACCATGTTGTTCTTGTCTATGATGAGCAGGCTGATGGGAATAATTACAGAATGAGAATCAGTACATACATCGACGGCCGTCTTGTCAAAAGTAAAGTATATCCGAGCGACGATTATATGGGGCCGACGGAAGGGCTTGTAGGCCCCGAAATGGACCACATTGTCATCGGCGGCACAGGAAGCAGAGATAACGTTAGTATGAATTGGGGCGGGTATTATGATGAGTTCGCTATTTATCCAAAGGTTTTAAGCCCCTGCCGTGTAGCATCGCATTACGCAGCCTGGTGGGCTAAAAATTGCAACGAACTTTGGGACAGAGAATTAATTGGAATGCAACCAGGAATTGACCCCAATGTCGCCAAAATTGACCTTAACCGGGATTGCATAATAAACTTTTATGATTTTGCGCATCTTGCAGAGGAGTGGATGCTATGCAACGACCCGAATAGCTCTGATCCGGATTGTATACCGAACTGGCAACTATAAACTTATAAATACCTTTTCCTAATGTAAAGGGCTGTAACGGTGGGAGCTACAGCCCTTTTCTTTACATCATCATCCAATTCGGGTAATATTAGCTCCGGCGGATAAGTGGTCTGCCGGAGTTTTTTTATCGAATACAAAGGGACGTAATGGCGGAAGAACTTTCAAAAGTCTATGAACCGAAGATTATCGAGCAGCAGGCTAATGAGATTTGGCTCAAAGGCAATTACTTCGCGGCTGACGCGGAAAATAAAGCGGGCAGGGAATCATACGCAATCGTGATACCGCCGCCGAACGTCACGGCTGCGCTTCATCTTGGGCACGCGCTTAATAATACGCTGCAGGATATTTTGATACGATATAAGCGGATGCAGGGATATAACACGCTGTGGATGCCGGGCACCGACCATGCGGGAATAGCGACGCAAACGGTGGTGGAAAAGCGAATACTGGCGGAAGAAAACAAGCGCAGGACGGATTTCGAGCGGGATGATTTTGTCGCGCGGGTGCAGGCGTGGAAGGATGAATACGAAGAGCGAATCATCGGGCAGCTAAAGGCGATGGGCTGCTCGTGCGACTGGGACAGGACGCGGTTTACGATGGATGCGGTTTGCGCCAAGGCGGTGCGGAGCGCATTCTTTAAATTATTCAAGGACGGGTTGATTTACCGAGGCAAAAGACTGGTCAACTGGGACCCGGCAACGCAGACGGTATTGGCCGATGACGAAGTCGAGCACGAGACAATACAAGGGTATTTCTGGTATTTAAAATACCCGCTGACCGAGCCGGTTGAAATCGATGGAAAGAAGATTGAGCATGTCACGGTGGCGACGACTCGGCCTGAGACGATGTTAGGCGATACGGCGGTGGCGATGAATCCGGCTGACCCGCGAGCGAAATATCTAATCGGCAAAAAAGTGAGGCTGCCGATAGTCGGAAGAATTATCCCTATTATCGGCGATGAGCACGTCGTATTGCCGAATCCCGAAAGCGAAGACGAAAAGGCGAAGTTCTCGACGGGGTTTTTGAAGGTGACGCCCGCGCACGACCCGGACGACTGGGCAATCGGGCAGCGGCATAATCTGCCGGTGATCAACGTGATGGCGCCGGACGGCTCTATCAGTGATAAACACGGCTGGGGAGACGTCGGTGCGGACGCGGAATTTTTACTGGGTATGGACCGGTACGAAGCGCGAGAGGCAATAGTCGAATGGTTCCGGACGGAAAATTTATTAGCCGAGGTGCGCGATTATGCGCACGAGGTCGGGCACAGCTATCGCAGCCACGTGGCGATTGAGCCTTATCTTTCGGACCAGTGGTATATCGCGGTCAAGAAACCGATACCGTCGCTGGTCGCTGGTCGCTCGTCGCTCGAAAAAGATTTTATTGAAGGTACTGATGTTCCTGTGAATTCACTGGCGGGATTGGCGTTAGCCTCCCTGCTTGACGGAAGGCTACGATTTATTCCGGAGCGGTATTCGAAGACGTATCAAAGCTGGCTGGAAAATTTGAGAGACTGGCCCATCAGCAGACAGCTATGGTGGGGACATCGAATACCTGTTTGGTGGTGCGATGAATGCGGCAAAACCAGCAGTGGGATTGAAGACCCGAAAAAATGCGAACACTGCGGGAGTAAAAAAATCTCGCAGGATACAGATGTGCTTGATACTTGGTTCAGCAGTGCGTTGTGGCCTTTTAGTACGATGGGTTGGCCTGATGATACGGCTGCGTTAAAGACATTTTATCCGGGGGACGTGCTTTGTACGGCGAGGGAGATTATAACGCTGTGGGTCTCGCGAATGGTAATGATGGGGCAATACTGCGCGGGGGATATTCCGTTCAGTGATGTTTATATCCACGCGATGATTCAGGACGGCGAGGGACGCAAGATGTCCAAGAGCCTTGGCAACGGGATTGACCCGTTAATCGCAATTGACAGTCACGGGGCCGACGCGATGCGGTTTACGCTGGCGAGTATGACGACCGAGACGCAGGACGTGCGGATGCCGGTGGCGGAGATGGAGCTGCCGGACGGACGAAAGGTAAACACCAGTCCTAAGTTCGATATCGGGCGGAACTTCTGCAATAAGCTGTGGAACGCATCGCGGTTCGGAATGATGAATCTCGAAGGGACGGAGCCGACGGTATTCGATAAAAATAAAATGACGCTCGCGGATAGATGGATTTTATCCCGGCTGGCAAAAACAATCGAGCGGACGAACGAATGCCTCGAAAATTTCAAATTCAGTGAGCCGATAAACGAGCTTTATAAATTTTTCTGGAACGATGTCTGCGACTGGTATCTGGAATGGGCCAAGCCTCGCGTTCAGGACGCAGATCAAAAGGCGGTTGCGCAGAATGTTCTTGCGTTTGTGCTCGACCAGACGCTTCGACTGCTGCACCCGTTTGTGCCGTTTATTACTGAAGGTATTTTCCAGAAGCTAAACGAAGTTGTTCCGGTGCGAAAACTCGAAGGGCTTGCCGAGGTGGGAAAGACCGATGCGCTGGTTGTTTCGCAGTGGCCCAAACGAATTGATGAACTGAAAGACGAAAAAGCTGAAGCACAAATCGAGCATCTTCAGACGGTGACGCGGATGCTGAGGGATTTACGAAGCAAGTATAATATAGCACCAAGCAGGAAGATGGAGGCGTCGGTAACAGCCGGAGCAGATATTGCTAAAATCCTGAATGAAAACAGTTCTCTTATCGGGCAGTTAGCCAATATTGAAAAATTCCAGGCGGGACAGGATTTGGCAAAACCAGATAACGCGGCGGCGGCGATTGTCGGGCAGATGCAGATTTTCCTGCACAGCGCGATTGACCCGATGGAAGAACTGAAAAGACTAACCAAACAGAAGGAAGAAACGGAAAAAGCAAAAAAAGGAGTCGAGTCCAAGCTGGCGAACGAGAATTTTGTAAACAAAGCCAAGCCTGAAGTCGTAGAACAGGCAAGGCAGCGGTTGGGCGAATTGAATGAACAATTAGCGGCGATTGATGAGCACCTTGGCCAATTAAAAAAATGAAAAGGCGGTGCACAATTGAAAATTGAGGTCGAACTTTCGCGGATAATTATTAACGAGGCATCCGACCAGCAGATAATCGTTTTAAAAGAGATTAACGGCAGCAGGGGCTTTCCGATTGTAATCGGGATTGTGGAGATTTTCGCGATTGACCGGAGGCTCAAGGGATTACAGCCGCCCAGGCCTATGACGCACGATTTGCTCGCGGACGTTTTGAATTCGCTCGGCGCTAAAATCGAAAAAATCGTGATAACCGACCTTTTGAACCATACCTTTTACGCCAAGCTGTACATAAGCCTGGACGGCAAAACTGTGGAGGTTGATTCGCGGCCGTCGGATGCGATAGCTTTATCGGTTGGGATAGGAGCGCCTATTTTTGTTGCTGAGCACGTTTTCGACAAGGCCTCTCAGTAAGATAAATCGCGATGAGCATCAGGCCGACGGCGATGCATAAAAACGAGTCGGCGAGATTGAACGCAGGCCATCGCAAGTCATTAATCCCAACATCTATAAAATCTCTCACCCTTCCGCCGTGAAAGACGCGGTCGTAAAGGTTGCCGCAGATGCCCGCGGCGAACAGCGCGAGCGCGACATTCATAATTTTTTCTTTTACGCCGCCGAAGAGGAAAAAAATCATTACCGCGATTAACGCAATAAATGAAACGGTGATGAGCCAGTTAAGGTGACCTGCGAAAATTCCAAATGCGGCACCATCGTTGTGAACGGTAACAAGCCGCAGATAATTATCAATAATTGGGATATATGTGTTATCGTCCATATGCTTGAATATCAACTGTTTGGTATATAAATCTACGGCAAGACCAATCAGCAAAATCGACCAGAAAACCAATTGAACATTGGCTGAGGGCAACCTGCCGATTAAAACATCGAAAAAGTTCTGTTTCGATTTTGGGTTTATTTGCGAATCGGTCATAGAAATATGTTGTATGATTACTGAGTCCTGTAACGTGCAATGAGACTTCTCAGCCGGTCGGCACGCGGCTGGTCGGGATTAATCTGCAATGACCTTCGCCAATGCTCGATTGCCATATCTTTGAAGAAGGGGTCAACCGAGCCGTCGGGCTGTTTGCCGTCGATTATATACGCAACGCCCAAGCCGCGGTGAGCATCCCAATCTTCGGGATTAATTTCAACAGCGCGGGTATAATGATCGATTGCGTTTTGGACCATTTCGTCGCTGAGATTCGATAAATTTTCAACGGACGCGGTGTCGGTGGTCCCCTGCTGCACCAGCTCGCGGTACTGTGATGCATATTTTTCATAAAGCCTAAGATAGGCATAAGCCAGATGCCTGTGCGCAACTCCGTTTTGCGGCTCCAGTTCGATTGCGGATATGAGCAGCTCACGGGCAGGTTCATCGCGATTGGTTTTGAGATACGCGATTGCAAGTTCGACCATTACCTGCGGATCGTTCGAATCGGATTCGAGCACCCTTTTATACGCACTGATTGCCCGGTCGTAATCTTCCTTGCCCTGATACGCATTTGCCAGAACAAGCTGCACTTCGGACGAATTAGGGTCGATTTGTTCTGCGTGCTGTGCGTAAAGCATCGCATTATCATACTGCTGCAATTCGTTTAAGCACTTGGCGGTATTGACGTGTGCTTCGAGATGGTCGGGGCGAATTTCACAGGCCCTGGCGTAAGCGACGACGGCCTCTGAAAGCTTTTTCATAAACTGATACACTTTGCCGAGGTTGTAGAAATCGTGGAATGACCACGCGTTCAGCTCAGTCGCCTTTTGGTAGGATTCCGCACTTTTTTCGTACTGCTGCATCTGCTGGAATATGTCGCCTTTGAGCGAATAGGCCTGTGAAAAATCCTGCTGCTTATCAATAGCGGTATCAAGTTTTTCAATCGCCTGGTTGGGATAACCGGCCTGATTCAGGGTGACGGCATCGACATAAAGGTCAACGGGTGAACCGCCCTTGCCCATTGTGCGGCCGCAGCCGACAAAAAAGCTGAGCAAAACGCAGGTCAATGCCGCGGTAAGGATAAACCTGACGCTAAAACTTCGGAGCATATTTTTTCCTTATTTTACAACTATTACGCAGGCGGAAATACTGCCGCCCTTTATATAGTATCGGCGATTCGCAGAATTGCCGAGCAGATTTTGCAACTTATTATAGAAAACGACTTTACGCTGTCAAAGATTTTCATATTCAGTAAATAAGTAACAGCGGCGGCCTGGGGCGAAATATTTTGACTTATCATCCTGCTGCGTATATGATACAGAGCCAATTTGACGCGGGCAGGGCTATGCCCGGTGGTAAATTAACTTATTGTAAACGCTGTGCGGACGAGGTAACGCCTCGTCTGCGTTGTTTTGGCTGAAAGGTCACAGGTAAATGTCAAAAAGTGATGTGAAACTCAACGTACGA